>WFNC01000023.1 GCA_015488785.1 Flavobacteriales bacterium
AAAATAACAGTAATCGCATTATTGACTTTAACATTAGCAACAGTATCATGTAAAAAAACAGAAGCACCTGCAGCAGCTCCAGTACAACAAAATGACGGAAATGATCAAAACGGAGGTGCAAATGATACAACAAACAACCCTACAGATTCAATTATCTCGTTTATGGATAAAATTGGTTCGATAGCTGCAGACAGTACAATTACTTATGACTCTACGTTAGCAATGTCTAATGATATTTCTTTTGTAAATATACCTTATGACTACTCAGGAATTGATATTTTTACTGCAAATAATGGAGGAATGACTAATAATGAGTTAAGCACAGCAGGAAGTTACGCAGATAGATTGAGTGGAGTAAGAATTTACAACGAAGCTACATCAGCTTGGGAAGTTTATACTTTAGTTGGATCTTCAGCACATTCATTAAGCATCTTCACTACCAATGGATTTGAAGTATTATTAGGAGGAACATTTACAAACGCAAATGGAGATACAGTAGTTATTCCAGAAGTAGTTTTAAAGTAAAGAAACAGAATTAGTTTTAAATTAATAATTAATAATTAATTTTAAAAAAGCGATTTCATTCATTTGAAGTCGCTTTTTTTTGTGTATTTTTATATGAGGAGCATAGTGGTCTAAAATAAAAGTGTTAAATTTAAATATTGAACAATAAAAAGAACATATCGGTAAAACCTTCCATTCTAGAAAGAATTTGGTTTTTTTTTCCGCTCCAAATTCTTTTTTTGCATTTAAAACGAAATCACATCGTGTTGGGATTTTGGGGGATTTTATTTCTTTTTATTACCAATACCATAGGGGTTAAATATGGTATTCCTTATCTATTTCTAGCTCCCGAATATTTTGGAAGAATAGACGTGTTTTCTTTTGGTATTTTAGGCTTATCTACAGGGGGATTTATGATGGCGTTTAATATTTATAGTTACATTATTTTTGCTTCAGAGTTTCCTTTTTTGGCTACTTTTTCTCGTCCATTTATAAAATTTTGCTACAATAATCTGATTATACCGCTAGCATTTTTAATGACTTATTTAATTTATTCATTTCAATTTCAGCGGCTTGAAGAATTAATTTCATTGGAAGAATCTATATTTAATTTACTGAGTTTTACTTTAGGCGTTTTTATTTTTATCATTGTTACTTTGATTTATTTTGTAAGCTTTAATAAAAATATCTATTATTTTAGTGGGAAAGATAAAACTTACTATGATAATAATTTTAAGGAAGCTGTAAAAGAAGCTACTTTTCATAAAGAAACAGCTTGGTATTATAGAATTAATCAAAGTAAGAAAGCCAGAATAGTGACTTATATTAATAATTTTAGAGAAATAAAGTTAGCCAGAAATATAGCACATTACGACCAACAATTATTAAAAAAAGTATTTGTTCAAAATCACATCAATGCTTCTATTTATGAAATAATGTTATTCATTACATTTATAATATTAGGTGTTTTTAGAGACAATCCAGTTTTTAATATTCCGGCAGGTGCCAGTATTTTTATCTTATTTACCTTGTCTCTGTTACTTTATTCTGCTATTTATTCGTGGTTCAAAAATTGGACATTATCCCTGTTTATAATAGCTGTTTTATTATTTAATTACAGTACAGGAACTGTAAATTCTTATTTGTTTAGAAGTTTTGCTTACGGAATAGATTATGAAGTAGAAGCAGTGTACGATAATGATAAACTAGAAGAAATAGCTACGAACCAGCATCAAATAAAAAAAGATAGAAATCAAACATTGAGTATATTAGAAAAATGGAGAATTAAAAATAGCTCAAAAACTCAAAAGAAACCAAAATTAATTGTATTAAACGTAAGTGGAGGAGGACTTCGGTCAGCTTTGTGGAGTTTTTATGCTACCAGTTATCTAGATAGTGTTTGCGATGGGAAAATATTGAATCAGACTCAATTGATTACAGGTGCTTCAGGAGGAATGATTGGAATTTCGTACTTACGAGAGCTTTACCTTCAAAAACAAACTGATTCGTCTATTAATTTATTAGCTAAAAAATATACCGAAAATATCGCTAAAGATTTGTTAAATCCATTGCTTTTTGGAATTGCTACAACCGATTTTATTTTTAGATTTCAGCAAGTTGAAGACGGTAATTATACCTACGGAAAAGATAGAGGTTATTCTTTTGAGGAAAAAATAGTCTCAAATTTGAATGGTGTTTTTAAGAACAGAAGACTAAACGATTATCGAAAATCAGAATTAGAAGCTCAAATACCTATGCTTTTTCTAACTCCTACAATTGCAAATGATGGAAGAAGATTATTGATTTCCCCTCATTCGGTTACTTATATGTCTAGTAGCGACGATTTTACTTATAATAACGTAGATTATCAACAGCTTTTTCAGCAAAATAATCCAGGGGAATTAAAATATTTGTCGGCACTAAGAATGAGTGCTAATTTTCCTTATATTTTACCAATGGTTTCTTTACCTAGTCAACCTTCTTTAAAAATAGTAGATGCGGGAATTAAAGATAATTATGGACTACAAACCAGTGTCAAGTTTTTAGAGGAGTTTAGTACTTGGATCGCTAAGAACACGAGTGGCGTTGTTTTTATAGAAATAAGAGATACTCCAAAACTCAAAGAAGTCAATAAAAATAAAAATAATTTGTTGGAGAATTTAACATTACCTATTGGAAATATTATTTCAAATATGTTGCAAGTACAGGATTATAATAATAATGAATTACTAGTACGAACAAAAAAGAATTATCCAATTGAAATAAATAATTTTACGCTTTACGTCAATCAAAATGAAACGCAAAATGTGTCCATGAGTTGGCACCTCACAAAGTTGGATTGTAAGAAAATTTATAAATCTATAAAAACAGAACACAACCAAAAAACAATAGAAAGTATTAAATTGCTATTGAATTAAGGTTTGACACCAATTAGATCTTGAAATGTGCCTTAAGAAAATAAAATTATTTAGGTGCATTTTAGATTTTAATTGGCATGAGTATAAGAAGTCTTTATTATTCGCTAACCACAAAAGAATAGCTTTCCATAATTTGATTGCAAAGTAACTTCTTGCAAGCGTCTTCTACTTTTGCTTCGGCAATAGCTTTGGAATCAGCATCGATATTTAAAGTAATGTGTTTTCCTATTCTTACTTCAGAAATTTCTTTAAGGTTTATGTTTTCCATATTGTTAGAAACAGCTTTTCCTTGAG
>WFNC01000024.1 GCA_015488785.1 Flavobacteriales bacterium
AAAAAAAAAACAGCTAAACAGCTGTTTTTCTTTTTTTAAACAAGAAAAGTTAAGGATTTCCAAGGTGGTCATATATTTTTTTAACCTCTTTAGGCGTATACAAATAACCTTCGCTTTTAGGCTTATATAAATTAGCGCGAACTAGCCAAGACTTCATTGTTTTGTTTGATACGCTATACTTAGCAGCTAATGAACTTATGTTTTCCGCAGTGATTTTTATTTTGTCATTCATTTTAATAGATAGTTATTGTTTCGTTATAATAAGGAGAAGGGTGAGCCATTACTCTATCGTAAACCTCTTTTACCTCCTGGTAGTTTATAATAGATGTTTTTCTAAAAGAAGGATCATCGGTTTTAAAAAGAACTAAATTATCAATTACAGAATATAATTCTTTAGGCATTGCCATAAAGCCGTGAAATAAGAAAATTATATCTAAATTTTTTTGCTTACTATCAAAAATAAAACTTCGTACATCAGCACTTAATTGTCTTCTTAAATATTTAGAAGCATCTTCTAAAATTAACAAACCATTTTTGTAGTTTTCCTCAACTAGATTAAGTAGTTTGTCAGTATCTTTATCAAACATTCTATATACGGCAGGTTTTTTCCAACGCTTTAACAAGCCTTCATTTATAATAGGAACATCTCTATAATTTGGGTGGTCTAGTGTATCTAGAATTAGTACCTTTTGATTTGGTAAGTTTTCTCTATAAAGATTTACTAAATCCTTTATATAAGTAGTTTTACCAGTTCCACGGCGACCAAGTATAGCTGTAACCTTATTCATTCTCATATTTTATAATTTTTCTAAAGGTGTAAAAAGAGGCAAGAAACGAGGTAATGAAACTGTAGCCAAAGCACTCAACAACAATATTTCCGGACCAAGAGAGACATTATATTTTTTAAAAACTTTGGCTAAAGGTTCTAGAATTAAATTAGTTTCATTGTCGGTAAAAGCAACGTTATCTTTTAAATCGCTATAAGTAGTGTATTTGTCAAAAAGGTTTTGTTCTTCTTCGTTTAAAGAAGCTATTCCACTTTGACGCATTTTCACTTTAATATCTTTTAAAAGTTGCCTTTCTTTTTTAGTAAAAATGGCTCTTTGATAAAGAAAAGGAAACGTTAACGTTTGTATTGCATCGTAAGTAGCGACCACCATTTCAGCGGTTTTTTTACTTTCGGTTAAAGAAATTTCTTTTTTTATTTCTTGTTTAGGAGGTTCTTCTGAATCTAGATTTATTGGTTCAGGTTCAAAATCCTCTAAATTAGGTGTAGGAGCTTTTTTTATAGGTTCTGCTTCTACCACAACATCAGGAGAAGAAAAACCAAAATCACTACTAACAAACGATTCTTGTTTGTGTTCTGTTGGTTCTTTTAAAATTTCGATTAAATCAGGAGTTATCATTAGTCTTCAATGTTTATTTCGTTAATTTTTTGAGAATATTTAAGCACATCCTCAAAAATTTCTGGATTACGCTGTACTTTCATTATAATTCCGCTAATTTTTGCCATAAAAAAATTGGATTTAGCAGCGCTTTCTAAACCTAAGGTTTGATTAAGGAAGGAAAATATCTGTTTACCTTCCTTAACAAGTCCTTTTAGTTTTTTGTTTTCTTCGATTAATTCTTCTTTAGTCATTTTCGTTATCGGATTTTGTTTCTACATTTTCAGGCTCTTCAAAAGGATAATCTAAGGTGTCTAGATATTCGTAATCTTTTTCAGATAGAACTAATTCATTTCTTTTATTTACAACGGTAAATACTTTTTGAATTAATTCTTCATAAGATTGAGCAAAATTCATTTTTTTAGAAACCTGTAAAACACCCCAGATATATTTTCTCCAAACTTTATTAAAGTTTAATACAATAGCAGAAGCAGGTGGAATTTGTTGTTTTAATGCAATTTTTTCGGCAATTAAAGAATTAACTTGTTTTTTTAACTCTTCAAGTTCCTGTAAAGTTTCTTCACTTTCAACTTCTTTTACAACCTCTTTTATTACTTCTTTTGGTTTAATACGAGTTACAGCTCCTGCAACAGCTTTTAATACAAAATCCTTGATTGGAATTTTTTCAGTAGTGTCTGCAATAAATTCGTAGTTTTCGTCTATATAATCTAATTCATTATCAGAAAATCGGACTGTGTTTTGTTGACGGTAATAGTGTTTATTTTTGTTTGGCATTTTTATGGTTTTTTAATTTATATTTAAAAAGGTCTAGCTTATTT
>WFNC01000025.1 GCA_015488785.1 Flavobacteriales bacterium
ACGGAAATAAATTGGACCCCACCAAAAACACTTCGGTAAGTTGCATGACAACTGATCACAAAATTCTATTTAAAGTAGAAGACGAAGGACCAGGATTTAATTTTTATAACCTACCAGACCCCACAAGTTCCGAAAACATAGAAACCCCAAACGGAAGAGGTATTTTCTTAATGAAAAACTTAGCCGACGAAATCAATTTTGATAAAGAAGGTAGAGTAGTGGAACTCGCATTTCATATTTTAGATAATTGAGAATAGTATATTTATTGGTCTCAATTAAAGTTAAAACTATGCACTTTAGTGCATTTCGCTTTAGCTTCTAAAAATCTGTATCTTTGCGTTTATGTCGAAACAACGTACAAATGGTCACACGGTATCTCGCTTAACTATTCATATAGTTTGGAGCACAAAATATCGATATAAAGTATTAGAGGGTGATATTCAAAAACGTTGCAGAAAATTACTGATACAGATTTGTGATTCTGAAGATGTTACTATTTTGAAAGGAGTAGTATCTCGAGATCATGTTCATATGCATGTCGAATATTGTCTATCTCAAAACGTTAGTGACTTAGTTAAAAGAATGAAAGGGCGAACTTCTAGGAAGCTTCAACAAGAATTCCCAAAGCTAAAGAAAAGGTATTGGGGTTGCCATTTTTGGGCGATAGGATTCTTGAAAAACAATGTAAACTGCTCAGAATCCATCGTTCTGACCTACGAATGAGGAGTATCATAATACAACGAAACGTATATTCGTTACTTTCTCTTAGATTCTTTTTTTATAACTAATAACTGCCAGAGCATTCATTAAAACAGCATAGAGTAATGTTTTAAGAATTTGAGGCAATATATCGGTAAAAGTTGCACCTTTTAGCATCACCATTCGCATCACTTGAATATAATATTTAATTGGATTTAATTCTGTCAAACTTTGCGCCCAAGGAGGCATACTTTCTATCGGTGTAAATAAGCCACTCATTAGAATAAAAATGACCATAAAAAACCAAGCAATGAACATTGCCTGTTGTTGCGTATCGGTAAAATTGGAGATAAATAAGCCCATTCCTAATATCACAAAAATATAAATAGAGGTAAAGCCATACATTAAAGCTAAACTTCCTAGCATTGGGATGTCAAATAAAAGTTTAGAAATAATTAATCCAACTGTTAATAGTAGAATTCCTAAAAGCCAAAAAGGAAGTAGTTTTCCAATGATAAATTGGTATTTTTTTATTGGTGTTACATTGATTTGCTCGAGTGTTCCAATTTCTTTTTCTCTAACAATGTTCATTCCCGATAAAAATAAGGTAATCATGGTAACCAGTAAAACTAAAATTCCAGGCACCATAAAAGTTTTGTAATTTAATGTACTATTGTACCAAAAGGAAGGAATTGTTGCAATTGAAGAAGGAATGTTTTTTATATCATTTGGCTGCATCAATTCTGCTATGGAATTTTGATTGAATCCCATTACAATTTGATTAATATAAACATTTTCTACCCCTGCAGCTGCGCCATCAATAGCATTTATTTTAACAGATATTTTTGTTTTTTTCTCTTTTAAAAGATCTCGTTCAAAATGATTCGGAATTTCAAAAATTACATCGACTTTTCCTCTTTGCATAGCTTCTTGAGCAATTTTTTGAGAGGGAAAAGCATCCACTACGTCGAAATAAGTCGATGTTTCAAATTTTTGAATCAATTCTCTAGAAAAAGCCGTTTTATCATTGTCGATGTACGAAAATTGAATATTCTTAACTTCAAAAGTTGCTGCATTAGATAAAATGACCAACTGTATCAGCGGTAGAATAAAAATTAGCGGCAGCATGCCTTTATTTCTAAATATTTGCCGAAACTCCTTTTGTATGATGTAAAAAATTTTTTTCATTTTTCTGAATTGAACTTTACAGTTGAGTAATATTCTTAGGTTATTCTAACCGAATTTTGTATTTTTTTATGCTTAAACCAATAAATAATATAGCCATCCCCAATAAAATCAAGGTTTCCTTCCAGATAAAAGTTAAACCAACTCCTTTGAGCATAATTCCTTTGAGTATAATAACGTACCATTTGGCTGGAATTACATCACTAATTACTTGCAATGACACTGGCATACTCGCGATTGGGAAAATAAATCCAGAGAGTAAAATAGTAGGAAGCATAAGCCCCATCAATGAAATCATCATGGCAGTTTGCTGTGTTTTAGATATGGTAGAAATTAAAATACCCAATGCTAAGGAAACAATAATAAAGAGGATACTTTCTAAACCTAATAGAAATAAACTTCCTTGTATGGGCATTTTAAATATGAATATACTTAGCAGTATGATTATCGTAGCATTGATTACAGAAAGAATGATGTACGGAACAACTTTCCCTATAATTACTTGAAAGGGTTTTATTGGGGAAACGAGTAAAATCTCCATCGTCCCTTGTTCTTTTTCTTTGGTTATTGATATCGAAGTCATCATCGCTGAAACTAACATTAGAATTATTGTCATTACCCCTGGAACGAACATAAACACGCTTTTGAGTTCTTTATTGTAAACCATTTGTGGAACAATAGAAATGAGGTAAGGAAGTGTTTTTCCCTTGTTTAGTTCGTGTAGGTAACTTTGTAAAATTGCATTGGTATAACTTACAATTGTATTTGCTGTATTGGGTTCAGTAGCATCTGTAATAATTTGAATGGAAGCTTTATTTTCTTTGGTTAACTTTTCACCAAAATCTTTTTGAAAATTTAAAACAGCTTTGATTTTACCTTGTTGAAATGCTTTATCAATTGCGGCTTCATTGTCGATGAATTGGACACTAAAGTAATCAGAGGCTTTAATTTTATTTATTATTTCATTCGATGCATTATCGTTTGAATGATCAAGTATTGCAATATCTACATTATTAATTTCATTGGTAATTGCAAAACCAAAGAGTAATATTTGAACAATAGGCATTCCGAAAAGAATGAATAAAGATCTCTTGTCTCTTGCAATGTGATAAAATTCTTTCCTTAAAAATCCGCTGAATCGTTTCATTTTTTTATCTATTTACCCTCTGGCTAATTTTAGAAATACATTATTCATGTCTTCTACTCCAAATTGTTCTTTTAAGTTTTTTGGTGTGTCCAAAGCTTCTATTTTACCATCTACCATTATAGAAACTCTATCGCAATATTCAGCCTCGTCCATGTAGTGTGTGGTAACAAAAATGGTGGTTCCTTCATTGGCTGTTTTATAAATCATTTCCCAAAATTGTCTTCGGGTTATTGGATCTACTCCTCCCGTTGGTTCATCAAGAAAAATGACTTTAGGGTTGTGTAATAGAGCGACTGAAAAGGAAATTTTTTGTTTCCAACCCAAGGGCAAACTTCCTACCAACTGATTAGCGACTTCTCCTAAATTTAATTCATCAATAAGTTGTTTGGTTTTCGACTTAATTTCTTTGCGTGATAAACCATAAATCCCACCAAAAAATGAGATATTTTCTTTCACCGTTAAGTCATTGTATAAAGCAAATTTCTGACTCATGTAACCGATGTTATTTTTGATTAATTCTGCTTGAGAATAGACATCAAATCCTGCAACAGATGCTTCTCCATGACTTGGTGTAGAAATCCCAATAAGCATTTTCATTGCCGTTGTTTTTCCTGCACCATTAGCCCCCAGAAAGCCAAAAATTTCACCTTGTCTCACGTTAAACGAAATTTTATTTACCGCGGTGAAATCTCCAAATATTTTGGATAATTCTTTCACTTCTATTACGTTTTCGTTTTTCATTGGTTTGCTTTTTTTTGAAATTATTTACTTCGCTAATTCCATAAATGTATCTTCAATTGTTGGAGGTGTTTTTTCCATGACAATATTTTCCAATCCTTTTGTCGCTAAATATTTTTGTAAATCCTTTGGGTTAAAAGCATCTCTTGTATCTGTATAATGAACAAATTCGCCAAAAGGATAAACACTGTATTGATATTTATATTCTTTAAGGGATTTGATGAGCACATACATATTATTTGCTTTTATATTATAAATTGTTTTCGGATAATTTTGAATAATTTCATTCGGCGAATCAATTTCTAAAATTTTTCCATCCTGAATCAATGCAATTCTATCGCAAAGTGCGGCTTCATCCATATAAGGTGTGGAAACCAATATTGTAATATCTTTTTGCTGTAGTCGTTTGAGCATTTCCCAAAATTCTTTTCTAGAAACGGGATCAACACCCGTCGTAGGTTCATCCAAAAACAAAACATCAGGCTTATGAATTAAGGCACAACACAATGCTAATTTCTGCTTCATTCCTCCTGATAAATCACTTGCTCTACGGTTTTTAAATGGTTCTATTTGAATGTATATTTCCTTAATTAAATCGTGATTTTCTTCGAGTGTTGTCCCAAAAATGGTAGCGAAAAACATTAAATTTTCTTCTACAGTAAGGTCTTGGTACAAAGAAAATTTACCCGGCATATAACCGACTGATTTTCGAATCTTTTTATAATCCTTTACGACATCAAATTCACGCACAAAAGCACTTCCCTCTTCTGCAATTAAAAGAGTTGTTAATATTCTAAACAAGGTCGTTTTTCCTGCTCCATCTGGACCAATTAATCCAAATAGTTCACCACTCTTTACTTCAAAGGAAACATTTTTTAAAGCTTTGACAGCTTTAAATGATTTGCTGATATTTTCAATTTTAATGCTCATTTTTTATTTTTAGCATTCGTTTTTAACCACATTTCAGCAGGCATACCAATTTTTAAGCTACCATCATTTTTTACGTCAATTTTTACAGCATACACCAAATTGGCTCGTTCTTCTTTGGTTTGAATAATTTTAGGGGTAAATTCGGACTCACTAGCTATCCAACTAATCATTCCTTCAATTGTTTTCATTTGATCTCCTTCATCTACTTTTACAGTAACTTTCTGCCCAATTTTAATACGCGTTAATTGGGTTTCACTGATGTAAACTTTTAACTGTAACTTACGTAAATCTGCTATTTTGTAAATTGGCTTACCAAAATTAACAACTTCAAAAGTTTCGGCATATTTCACTAAAATGGTTCCGTTTACAGGGTTAGAAATTATACTTTTTTGAATTTGATTATCCAATTGCTTCAATTGGACATCCAAACTTTTTAATTCATTGAGAGTGGATAAATCTTGAATTTCGATACTTCTAATTTTTTGATTCAGCACGTCAATTTTTCCATTTACATCATCTAACTTTTGTTGTGTTGACGCCCCTTCTTTTAATAGGCTTTCAATTCTATTTTTAGAAATTTCAGCCGTTTTCAGTTGAGATTTTAAAACAGTAATTTGCGACAAAATACCTTTTGATTTGGAATGAATTACATTCTTTGTTGCGGCAAGTTGTTGTTTTTTTAAACTAATTTGAAGCGTGTCGATATAACCAACAATTTTCCCTTCTGTTATCGTATTTCCTTCTTCCACATCTAACGCAAGTAATTGTCCGTTACCTTGTGCCGAAACAGTTGTTGCAACCGCTTCAAAATTACCATAACCATCTGCTTTTTCACCCTTATCAGAACAAGATGTTAGCGTAAAACTAATTAGAGAAATTCCTAAAAGGAGTGTATTTTTATTTAATTTCATGGGTTTCATTTTTGGATTTATTTTAGTTTCCTTTCGTGGTGTTGTAATTTGCTTTTGCCATTTCTAACTCAATTTTATGTTGGGTTAGATTGTTTTCTGCTTCAAACATATTCGTTAATTCATCGGTGTATGCAGACGATGTTATTTCACCATTTTTTAATTGTGCTTCTGTTGTTTTTATTACCTTCCTGCGCAACTCAATGATCATTTTATCTGTTTCAATTAAGCCTTCAATTTTTTTAATTTCTGTTTGGTATTGCTGCAATTCAATAGAAGTATTTAACTCAAAAGCTTCTTGTTGTGTTGTTATTATATCTTTATTGATTAATAATGACTTTCGTTCTGTTTTATTGCTATTCCAATCGAAAACATTCCAATTAAATTTTACTCCAATCATGTAATACGGCTGGAGTGTATTGTCTAAAAAATTCAATCCAGGATTACCAAGTCCAGTTGTAGCAAATGTAGATAGTTTTGGAGCATTTTTTCGAGCAAGCAATTGTTCAGAACTTGAAATTTGATTTTTTTGCAATGCAAATAATTCCATTTCTGGTCGTTGAATTGAAGCTAGAACGTTGGTGTTGAATTGAGGATTAATGTAGGTACTGTTTTCGTTAATATCAACTCCTGTTAAATTAGCCAACGAAGCGACTAAACTTTTTTTGCTTTCGTTGAGTTCTAAATTCATTTGGTTTAGTTTTAAAACCTCAATTTCTAATGCTGTGGTGGCACTTTCAACTAAAACTCCATTCTTAATTCCTGCATTGACTTCTTTTAATTTTATAGCCAATTGCTTTTGATGTGAAATCAGGAGTTCTTTTTTACTCTCGATTAATAAAAGAGAAAAATAAATTTGGTTAATTTGCTTATTTAATTGGTGTAAATTGACTTCTATTTGCTTTTGTTGGGTTAAAAGCTCTGCTGATTTAGCTTCAATACTTGAACTAATTATCCCTCCAGAATAGATCAATTGAGAAACCGTTGCATTTGCTTTGTATTGACCTTTATTAGGAATTGCAATTGGAAAACCAGGAACTTGAATAGGCAAATGAGTAACTTCTGATTGATACGTTCCTTGAGCATTTAAATTAAATGTGGGAAGTCTATTTTTTTCCAATACTTTTTTCTCTAAATCATTTTTTTGAGATAGTAAATTCGCTTGTTTAGCGAGTGGATAGTTTGTTTGCGCCGACTGATAACACTGTTCAATGGTGATTTCATTTTGAGCAAGGAGAGAAGTGAAAGCTATTGAAGCAAGAAGGAATAATAAATGTTTCATTTTTTTATTTTTATTGCGTTAATGATAAAATCTCCAACTTCTTTTTTTCGATTTTCCATCAATTGTACGTAAGAATTTTCATCCATTTGAGTAATACCTTTAAGCAGTGGTTTTCCGATGAATGGAAATACGCTTAAAGCAATGAGATTGATAAAAAGCTGTTCTGTTTTAATGTCAATTATTTCCCCATTTTTAACCGCAGACTGAACCTGGTCTTTAAAATAATCCAAGTGAGGAAAATATTCTTTTGAACTTAGTTTATCTACAAAATCAGGGTTATTATTGAGCTCTTGCATTATAAAGTTAGGCAGGTAAGGATGTTTAATAACGAATGAAATATAATTATTAGAAAAGTCTCTTATTTTTTTTTCGAGTGAAATTGGAGAATTTAAAATTGTATTAAGTTTAGGAGCCATTAATTTGAAGGCTTGCATAAAAACGGCTTCAAATAACAATTGTTTACTTCTAAAATAATAATGCAACAAGGCTTTATTTATTCCTGCTTCATTTGCAATTTCCTGCATTCTTGTTCCTGTCATCCCTTTTCGCAGGAAAATGTTCTTTGCTGCCTGTAAAATACTTTGTTCAGTAGCTGTGTTTTTATTCTTAACCATAGGGTTTAACTTTTGGGTTTAACCATTTAGTTAACAAATGTAAAGTATTTTTTTTGATAAAAAAAGAATATTTGAAAATTTAGTTGGGGAACTGGATGTTTTATGGTTTATAACTCCTTTTATAAAAGTCACGGTTTTAACGAAATAGAAGGCAAATAAACTAGAAAGAAGTTATTTATTGACCTGCGTGAGAGATTATTTAGAAATCACTAAAAAAGTCTAAAAAGCATACCATATGAGGCGACAAAACGAAGCTATATGAATATACTGCGAGTTGCAGGCAACGAAATAGGGGGAGGACTATTCAACTGCTCTAAAATTCTTAGTATAATAAAGAAAATCTTGCATTTTAAAGTCTAAAAAGCTTCGGAAATAGCAACACTACTGATTTCGAGTATTTTTTAGTGAGCCCTATTTATTTTAGATGTGATAGTTAAATTAGTTATGTTTAAGCTATTATTTCCAAGGGTTGTTTCCAAAAGAAAAACCTAGACTAAAATTAAAGAATGTATTTAGCTGGTTAGGTACACGTAAATTTTGTTTTTTATTTCTTACTGTGGCTGTATATGTAGGAGTAATTCCTCCGGAAGCACCAATTATAAGAGAAGTTCCAGAATTTTTCATACTGATAGATTTTTTATAACCCATTCTAACACCAAGCCCACTTTTCTTCAAGTCAGTAAACTTTGACGTTTTTTTAGAAGTATAATCAGGCTGTTGTTTATATATGTCAAAAGATTCCGCTACTGCGTAAGATAGGTTTAAGTACATGGAGCTTGTTCTGAAATAAGAGTATATTTTTTTGTCTGTTTCTATTTTATAACTTCGTGATTTAAATATTTCTAGACCTACTATAAGGCTTGTAAAACTCATAGGACCTCCGTAATAAAAATCAGACCCAAGGTATTCATCATATTGATCAATTATTTGTTCAGAATATCTAAATTTAGAGTTAATTTGATTTTTGTTAATACCAAGATTAGCCCTATATTCGGTGTTTTTAGTTGTTGGTACTTCGACTTTATATACCACATAATCTACATCTATGTTATCTGAAGCTTGATAGTCAATAGGAATTAATCTGTTTTCAGAACGTGACTTATTCGCAAAACTATAATGTGCAATGAAATTTAGATCATAAGTCGGTTTTGAAAATTCAAATCTACCGCTCATTTCATTCATGTCATCTGCATAAGATCCAAAATAATCAAATTGAAATGATATTTTATCATTTAGTCTGTATTTGGGTTCTATTTTATAACCAAAAATAAGACTAGGCATTGTAGTAATTGAGAACGGATATAGTGCAACTTCTATTGTTGGTAAATTTAAGGGATCCTCTTCATGTTGTACTTTTTGGCTCAACTAATGCTTTGCGATGATAATCATTTTTCGTATCTTAGAAGAAACATAAAATTATGGACAATAAACAGATACTCGCTTATTTTTCAGACCTGTCAGACTCAAGTCAACACTCACTGTTAGCAGAGTTGAATAGGTCAAAAAT
>WFNC01000026.1 GCA_015488785.1 Flavobacteriales bacterium
GATAAAGGAGATCATTATTTATTGAACGGAACTAAAAACTGGATTACTAACGGGAGTACTGCTTCGGTTTATTTAGTAATTGCACAAACTGATGTCGAAAAAGGACACAGAGGAATTAATGCTTTTATCGTTGAAAGAGGGATGGAAGGATTTGTTGTTGGAGCAAAAGAAGATAAGTTAGGAATTAGAGGTTCTGATACACATACGCTTTTGTTTAATGATGTGAAAGTTCCAAAAGAAAATAGAATTGGAGAAGATGGATTTGGTTTTAAATTTGCTATGAAAACTCTAGGAGGTGGACGTATTGGTATTGCGGCTCAAGCACTAGGAATAGCTTCGGGAGCTTACGAAATAGCGTTGGCTTATTCTAAAGAAAGAGAAACTTTTGGTAAACCAATTTCTAATCATCAAGTGATTATGTTTAAATTGTCTAAAATGGCATTGGATATAGAGGCTGCAAGATTATTGGTACATAAAGCTGCTTGGCACAAAGATCAACACATGGATTATACAATGTCTGGAGCGATGGCAAAATTATTTGCTTCTGAAGTAGCGATGGCTACAACGGTTGAAGCTGTTCAAATACACGGAGGGTATGGATTTGTAAAAGAATACCATGTTGAACGTTTGATGAGAGATGCTAAAATTACGCAGATTTATGAAGGAACTTCAGAGATCCAAAATATAGTAATCGGAAGATCTATTTTGAAATAAGGATTGATTAAAAATCGATTGAATAAACGCCCTTTTCATTGTTGGAAAGGGCGTTTTTGTGTTTAAGGAGATATTAATTTTATGAATGGAATAGAGGTAGTTTATGTGTTTTATACCAATTAGTTATAATCTAAAAGTTATTGATTTACAATTAAGGTTTCTTTAAAAACTGTCCAATTTTACGAATTGGTTTTAAATAAAGTGAATAAAACTTTGGGTCAATATTATTAATATCCCAAGCCATTCGATCTTCGTTGTTGGCTTTTAATCGATTAGAAAGACTTGCGTTACTTTGCCCTCCAACTCGCATTTTTGTAATAATTTCGGGTAAATAGGTAATGCTAATTTTCTCTTTGTGAATTAGGCGAAGCATTAGTTCGTAATCGGCAGCAGATTTTAAACTCAAATTATAATTTCCATATTTATTGTATATTTCTTTACGAATAAAAAAAGTAGGGTGGGGAGGCATCCAACCTTTTAGAAAACTACCTTCTTTATATTCTTTTGATTTCCAATAGCGAATAATTTTGTCGGTATTGACTCTATCTACGTAAACTAAATCGGCATAAATACCATCGTTTTTTCCTATTTTATTTGCTATATTTTGTAAAACCGTATCATTTGCATAAAAGTCATCAGAATTTAAGATTCCTACTAAATCCCCTGTGGCTCTTTCTACACCTTTATTCATTGCGTCATATATTCCTTTATCTGGTTCCGAAACGATAGTAGAAATAAAATCTTTGTACTTATTCACAATATCCATTGTTCCATCGGTAGAACCTCCGTCTATAATAATGTATTCGATATTTTTGTAACTTTGAGAAATAACAGATTTAATTGTGTCTTCTAAGGTTTCTTCACTGTTATAAGTTATGGTTATAATGCTGATTTTCATGTTAAAGCGAATATTTTTTTAGTAAAGATAATTATTCTTAATCAGATTGAGTATTAGATATCAGTAATTCCGTCAACTTTAATTATCTTTGTTTCAATTATGAATGTACAAAAATTTATTTTCGATAAGGAAGAAG
Organism: Flavobacteriales bacterium; assembly: GCA_015488785.1. Taxonomy (GTDB): domain Bacteria; phylum Bacteroidota; class Bacteroidia; order Flavobacteriales_D; family Parvicellaceae; genus S010-51. The sequence continues at coordinate 1,749 of WFNC01000026.1, forward strand.
TTTCAATTAACGATGGAGAAACGAGTTGGAAAAGCCCATCGAATATCGCATTAGTTAAATATTGGGGGAAAATAGGTGAGCAAATACCTGCAAATCCATCCATTAGCTTTACGTTGAACAATTGCCATACAATTACAACTTTAAAATATAAAAAAGCAGAAAGCTTAAGCTTTAAAGTTTTTGTAGAGGGAAAAAGAGAAGAAAGTTTTGAACCTAAAATTGAAAAGTTTTTAAATCGAATTAAAAAATATTGTTCGTTTATTGATTATTACGCTTTTGAAATACATACCCAAAATACTTTTCCTCACAGTAGTGGAATTGCATCTTCCGCATCAGGATTGAGTGCATTGGCTTTGTGTATTACTTCGATAGAAAAAACATTGGATCATTCGATTACGGAAGAATATTTTAAAGAAAAAGCATCTTTTTTAGCTCGTTTAGGTTCTGGAAGTGCTTGCCGTTCGGTTTATCCCGAATTAGTTGTTTGGGGAAAAAATAAATCATTCGAGAACAGTTCAGATTTGGTTGCTGTTCCTTTTGATGGAGCTCACAACGTTTTTAAAGATTTTCAAGATACCATTTTATTAGTCGATAAAGGTCAAAAAGTAGTCAGTAGCACAGTTGGACACAATTTAATGCACCATCATCCATTTGCTAAACAACGATTTGAGCAAGCGCATCAAAATTTAGAAAAATTAAAAGAAGCTTTGGTTAGTGGAGATTTAAAAACCTTTACTGCCATTGTAGAATCAGAAGCTTTAACACTTCACGCCATGATGATGACTTCTGATCCTTACTTTATATTAATGAAACCCAATACGTTAAAAATAATAGAGGAAGTTTGGGACTATAGAAAAAAACACAATTTAAACTTAACAATTACGCTAGATGCAGGAGCAAATGTGCATCTTCTTTATCCAAAGAGCGAAGAAAAATATGCGATGAATTTAATAAATAGCTCTTTAATTCAATTTTGTGAAAATAAATCTTATATTTGTGACGAAGTAGGAAGTGGGAGCGAAGAAATTTAATCATTTAAGAAGGGAAAGATAGTTGTGGGATTTTTTAATAAAATATTCGGAAGAAAAAAAGAGGTTCTCTTAGAGCCGTTAGACATTTCTGTCTTAGAAGTTGATATGCATTCACATTTAATACCAGGTATTGATGATGGATCCAAAACAATAGAAGAAAGTCTAGAAATTTTAAAAGAATTTAAAAAATTAGGCTATCGAAAAATAATCACGACTCCACATACAATGAGTGATTATTATAAAAACACCCCTGAAATAATTTTATCTGGTCTAGAAAAAGTTAGAAAAGCATTAAAAGAGAATAAGATAGCTATTGAATTAGATGCTGCTTCGGAATATAATTTAGATGCCGATTTTGAAGGTTTAATAGACGAAGGAAAACTATTAACTTTTGGGGATAATTACATTCTTTTCGAATTACCATTTTTTCAAGAACCTCCAATGTTAGACACTATAATTTGGAAGTTACAGACAGGAAATTACACCCCTGTTTTGGCGCATGTAGAACGTTATCCGTTTTGGTTTAAGGATTGGGAAAGAGTTTTAGATTTAAAATCGAGAGGGGTATTATTTCAGTTAAATATTAATTCACTTACAGGGCATTATGGTCCTGACGTAAAGAAGGTTGCTGAAAGATTAATCGACGAGGATTTGGTTGATTTTGTTGGTTCTGATTGTCACAATATGAATCATATTGAAGTGACAAAAGCGGCTTTAAAATTTCCATATTTCCATAAAATAGTAAAAGGAGGTAAACTATTAAATAATCAATTATGAAGATAGTAGTTATTTTTATTCTATTGAGTCTATGTCATGTTATTCATTCTCAACAAACCTATACCGATCTTATTGAAACAGGAAAAGGGAAGGTGTCAATTGGTTATTATAATTTTTCGAGCGATGACAACGAAGGAAACGGCAATGGTTTTGAACACTCTATAATGGAATTGTTTTTTAATTATGTAGAGGCTAAAAAGCACGTGAAAATTAATAGAACTTATACTGCCGCAAATAGTTTTAAGGGGCTATATTATAAAGTCAAGCAAAATAATTTTGATTTTGGCTATTGTTACTTTAGTATCACCGATGAGCGGAAGAAAGAAGTTAATTTTTCGCCTTCTTATATGTCTAATATTGAAGTGTTAATTTCTAACGAAAGTTTACCAATTGTTTTAGATACGAATGATTTTAATACTAAATTTTCTGGAGCTACAGGACTTTATATTCCTGAAACAACTTATGAAGAAGATCTTTTTAAATTGAAAAGAGAAGTAGATGTTTTTAAAGTTGAAGAAATAGCATCGAGCACACAATTAATTAGAAAGATAAATGAAACTCCTAATTATTTTGGTTTTGTAGAATTACAGCAGTTCTTTGATTTAAAGAAAGAATTAACGCATATAAAAAGACAAAATGTATTTTTAAGAAAACGAGAAGGTTATGGATTTATTTATGAAAAACCATCAGATTGGAAGCCTATTGTTGATTTGTTTTTTATTGAGAAACACAAAGAAATTAATGCTATCATTAGAGGTCGATTTGATGGTGAGATGTTACGGTTTATAGATAATATAAAAGGATCTGAAGGAGCGGATGTAAACCTATTGCTATTGACAAAAGAAAGAGAGTTGACAGAACTAATAAGTCAAACGAATAAGTTGTTGTATGATAATGAAAAAATAGATAATGATAAGAGTAAAGTAGCAGAAAGAATAATGAGAAACTATCTATTGATTGTTATTATATTATCCGTTTTTACTTTGCTAGTACTAGTAATCGCTTATCGAATGAAAGTACGAAAAGGTAGAGAAATTTTAATAAAAAATAAGCAACTCGCTATTCAAAAACATTTGGTAGAAATAAAACATAAGGAAATAACAAGTAGTATTAATTATGCCCAGAAAATTCAAAAAGCTTTGTTACAAAAAGAAGATTATTTAAATCCTGACTTTTCTCCTTACTTCATTTATTTTCAACCCAAAGATGTCGTAAGTGGGGATTTTTATTGGAGTAAAAATTTTGAGAGTCACTATTATATTTCTGTTACCGACTGTACTGGACATGGTGTTCCTGGCGGTTTTATGAGCATGCTAGGAATTGTATTGTTGAATGAAATAATTCGTTCAGAAAAGAAAATTTGTCCAAGCAATATTTTAAATTTATGGCGAAAAAGTATAATAGAAGAATTGCATCAAACAAACGATCTTTCATCAAGTAGAGATGGAATGAATACTGTTATCTTAAAGATTGATAAAGAAACAAATATTATGCGTTATGCAGGTGCATATCATTCAATTATTATTGTTAGAGACAACAAAATAATAGAGCTCAAAACAGATAAAGAACCTATAGGTTTTACCTATATCATGACACCATTTACAAATTTTGAATTTCAATTGCAAAAGGGGGATTTAATCTACCTTTATACCGATGGTTTTGTAGATCAATTTGGAGGTGAACGAGGGAAAAAGTTTAAGTCTAGAAAGTTTAAAGATTTATTACAGTCAATTAGTTCTTTGCCACTCGTAAATCAAAAGCAAGTATTAAAAGAAACTTTTAATACTTGGAAAGAAAATGAAGAACAAGTAGATGACGTGACAGTTGTGGGGATGAGAATTGATTAATTCTTAATATTCATATCTCCTTATTTTAGCTAAATTCGAACTCCTATCATACAAACATCATCAAGTTGTACTGTGTCACCTTTCCAGTCATCAAAGTTTTTAGCCATTATTAGCTCTTGTTCTGCTAAATTTAAAAGACTAATTTCTTCCATTTTATTTCTAATTGGTTGGTAATAGTATTTCTTCCCCTTTGGACCTCCTTTTTGGTCAGGGTATCCATCGCTATGCATATATAGCATGTCATTAGGTTCTACGGTAAAAATCTGTTCTTCTATTATAATATTGTCTTTGTAACCTATGTCAGCTTTTGAACCTTTATATTTTTCTAGTTTAGAATTTCTTACTCTATAAATACTCGTATGTGTTCCAGAGAAATTGATTGTATTATTCTTAGAGTTGTATGAAAATAAGCCTAAATCCATACTATCTCTTATTTGAGCATTCTTGTTACCTCCCAATCTTAGTTTAATCCTATAATGTAATTCTGTCAATATTTCTTTAGGAGTGTTAAAATCACCTTGGATAATTTCATTTAATAAATTATTGGCAACAATAGTCATAAATGCACCAGGAACTCCATGCCCAGTACAATCTATAACAGCTAGGTATCTTAATTCATTTTTTTGGTAAGTCCAATAAAAGTCACCACTTACCACGTCTTTTGGTTTAAATAATATGAAGTTATTAGAGAAATTGAGACTTACATCTTTTTTAGAAGGTAAAACAGAACTTTGCAAACGTTGGGCATATTGAATACTGTCTTTTATTTCTATGTTTTTATGAGCTAATGCATCTTTTTGGTTTTCTAGTAGCTGTTTTTGTTCTTCAACCTCTCTGTTTTTTTCTTTTACCTCTCTATTTTGTTTAAAAATATAGAGCAATGCTAATATCGCAAGTCCAAGACCTCCAAATAAATAATACTGTTGGATTTTTTTATTATTAATTTCAATTTGTTGTTTATCAATCTGAATTTCTTTTATTTTTTGAGATTCGGCATTACTAAGAGAGTCAAGCGATTTTTTTTTCTCATAGCTGTATTTATATTCTTGTTCGAGAATCTCTTTAGTATTTTCTTCATTATCAATACTATCTCTAAGTTCAATATAGTGCTCGTACATATCTAAAGCAGCGTTACTATTCCCTTTGTCTTTATAGATTAAGTAGAGTAGGTTAAGCGCTTCTATTTCATAAGGTTTGCTGCCTATATTTTTTAACCCTTTTAATCCAATGGTTGAGTATTTGATGGCTTTTTTATATTCTTTTTTCTGATAATATAAATCCCCTAGACCTAAATGTGTTAATGAAATTAGAAAGTCATTATTAATTTCTCTACCTATAGCAAGGGCTTTTTCATAATAATCTAATGCCTCTTGCTGATTTATGGACCTGATTGTCTCTCGAGAATCATTAGCTATCAATTGTTTTTCTTCTCCTATTTTTTCTATATATTCAGGAATAGTATCTAAAGAAAGATAGTTTATTGCAATGTTAAAATAAGAAACAGCAATTAGGTATTGATCTCCTACAGCCAATTTTCTATTTAAGCTTTTTTTATTGAATTCCATACTTTTTATATAGTCTTCTTTAGCCGAATAGATGGTCGCAATATTACTGAGTGTCGTCGATATCCCTTTTTCACTTCCTATATCTTGATATAAATCAAGTCCTTGAAGGTAATAGTTCAATGCTTTTTCATATTCCTTAGTTTCTTTATAAACAGCTCCTACATTAATGTAAGATTTTGCTTGAAATTCTTTATCGTTTACTTTGTCACTATATTTCATTGCTTTAGTAAGATAAATTATCGCATTTTTATAGTCTGCTTTATAAAAATAACAGAATCCAATATTATTGTTTATATTTTGTACTTCTTTTTCATTTTTATAAGCTTTAAAAATGACAAGAGCTTTATTATATAATACAAGAGCTTCATTAAATTTACCTTTAGTCATGTAAATAGATGCTTTTGCTGTTATTATTTTGGTATTTTCAAATTCTAGATTCTTAATTTTAGTAAACTCTTCTCCTAATTTCAAAAAGTATAGAGCACTATCTGGTTTATTCTTCAAATATCCTTTTTTCACAAAATTGAACAAAGCATTGAATCTTACGGTGTCTTCATTCAAATCATTTTCCCACTTCCTCCACAAAGAATCTAAGTTAGTTTGACTAAAGCTTGAAAAAGAAATTATGAATAATAAAAGAGGAGTGATGTACTTCATGAAAAATAATTATTTAACGGTTTATGTATAAATAGCAATGGGTAAAAACTTACTTACTTTCGATTAAATACTTAGCCAAATTTACAATTTTTTCTTTAATTAATAACACGCAAAATTGTAAATTTTGCGGTCACTCGTTTATCTCTGCTCTTTCTAAAATAAAAGAAACCCTATGAGCTGTATATAGTGTTGTGGCTAGTCTTGTTTAACTCAATGTCAAAAGGCCTTTTTTTATTTTAAAAGAATAAGTACGGTCACTATCAACTGTTTTTTTATAATATGTTCCTGGCTTCCATTTCGTAATTAGTTTAAAATATTCGATTAGTTCATTTTCTAATTCTGTATTCCTTTTTTTTAATACCTGTGAAGTCACCTTAAGAGACTCTCCTTTGCAATTTATAAATATACTTACAATACCTTTCCCTTTGTATTTAGGATATTTA
>WFNC01000027.1 GCA_015488785.1 Flavobacteriales bacterium
GAAGAGTTGTTTAACGGGTGTGTTGTCTATGATTTTCATTCGTACAATCATATTCGTTGGGATAGAAAAGTTCCTGTTTTTAATATTGGAGCCGAAAAAATAGATGAAAAATTTAGTGATTGTGTAGAATCTTGGAATCAAGAATTGGGAAGTATCGTAATTCCAGATATGGAAAATACTTCAGCTATCAATAATGTTTTTAAAGGTTTAGGATATAATCTAGCTTTTATAAATAAACATTTTGACAATACCTTGGTACTTGCCACAGAGGTAAAAAAAGTCTTTTGTAATGAAGAGGAGGGAGTTGGATTTCCCAACGTTATAAAATCACTAAAAAGTTCATTAAAAAAAGCAATTCTTAATCATGCCAATAATTTTGCAGCTTCTAAAACAAACTGGCAGTCAGAATTAAAAAATACATTGCTTAATAATCAGTTAGATCCTGAGGTTTTAAAAATTGATAATGAACTTTATAATCTAGTAAAGGATTTTGAGCTTCTAAAATATGTAAATCCTATTAATATAGAAAAAGAAAAAATAGCCTTTTTTAAAAATAAGTTTACAGTAAATCCTACATTTAAATATAGACCAATAAACATTGATCCCTTCTTATTAAAAAGAAAAATATACTCTATAAAAGCAGACAAAATAGAAGATATAGAAATTCAAAAAATGTATGAAAATACAATTAGTGCCTATGCAGATAAAATAGATTTGTTAGCTACCATAGGAACAAAACGATTTTTTTACAATTCACTAGGTTATTTTGGAAGTCCAAGCGATACCGATTTGAGAAATGCAAGGTATTTGTTAAGCTTACCCAACATTGAAGACGAGCGTAAAATTGGAAAGAAACTTTCGGCTAAAGATGCAAAACTCGCATTTGAAGAAAGTTTTAAATTTTATAATTTTAAGGCAAAAGTAAAAATAAGCAAAGATTTGGCTGCAGAAGCAATGGTGCTAAATCAACAAAAAACAGTTTTGGTAAAAGAAGGAGCTTTCTTTAGTAAAAAAGAGTTAGATTTCTTAGTTCATCACGAAATAGGAGTTCACATGGTTACAACTATGAACTCTAATTTACAACCTATAAAATTGTTTAATATAGGAACTCCAGTTAATACTTATACCCAAGAAGGTTTGGCAGTATTGTCCGAATACCTTTCTGGAAACTTAACGTTAAAACGATTACGTATTTTGGGACTTAGAGTTATAGCAATAGATATGATGGTAAAGAAAAAGGACTTTAAAACCATTTTCGAATACATTACCAAAGAATATAACGTCGATAAAGAAGAAGCTTTTATTTTATTGACTAGAGTTTTTAGAGGAGGAGGTTTTACCAAAGATTTTTTATACCTAAAAGGATTCGCAAATTTTTATAAATTATGGAACAGTGGCTATGATTTAACTCCGCTTCTTATAGGTAAAACATCTATAATGAATTATCATACAATTATAGAAATGATGGAAAGAAAATTATTAAAAAAACCTAAATACATTACTGAAGCATTACTAAATCCACAGACGCACAAAAATGGAACAATATTAGAATATATTGTAAATGGGTTGGTATAATACAATTAATTAATTTGTATTGATTATATTTAAAGAATAAAGACGATATTAAGGATTTAATAACATAATATTATGAGTGATAAAATTAAAATTTTACTAGTAGAAGATGACGAAAACTTAGGTTTTGTAATGCAAGACAGTTTAATGATGTTAGATTATGAAGTTTCTCTGAGTGTAGATGGAAAAGAAGGTTTATCTACTTTTAATAAAGGAAATTATGATTTATGTTTATTAGATGTAATGTTGCCAAAAAAAGACGGATTTAGTCTTGCAGAAGATATTCGTAAGATAGATAAAGATGTTCCAATCGTCTTTTTAACCGCAAAATCACTAACTGAAGATAAAATTAGAGGTTTCCAAGTTGGTGCTGACGATTACATAACCAAGCCGTTTAGTATGGACGAGTTTCAATTGAGAATCGAAGCTATTCTTAAAAGAGCAGGAAAAACGGATCGTGTTTTAGAAACAGAACGAAAAATTGGAAAATTTGTATTCGATATGTCTAACTTTAAATTAATATTAGGAGATGACGAACGAAAATTAACAAAAAAAGAAGCAGAAATTCTAAAATTACTAAGTAAAAATAAAGGGAAAGTAGTGGAAAGAGAATTAATTCTTAATCTGGTATGGGGAGATGATAATTACTTTAATGGCAGAAGTTTAGATGTTTTTATTACGAAGTTGAGAAAATATTTAAAAGCTGATGAAGGACTTAATTTAAAAAACGTCCACGGTATTGGATTTGTGTTAAAAGATGAGGAAGATTAAAATTGTTTTTGTTTTTATATGTTGCCATTTTACTTTTTTTGGACAAATTCTAAATGTTGAGAAAAAGAGAGACGGACTCGATAAAAAAGGTTGGCAAGGAAATATAGATTTTACAGCAAAGTACACTAAAAATACGTCCGATGTTTTTCAGTTCTCTAATAAAACAAAAGTTAGCTATAAAAAAGATTTGAATACATTTTTAGTCATAACAGACTTGAAGTTAATAAAAAAGAATACTGAAGATATCATTAATAGAGGAGTAATTCATTTAAGGTATATAAAGCAAGTCGAAAATTCTGAAAATTTAAAATTTGAATCATTTGGACAAGCTCAATTCAATGCCGTACAGAAAATAAACTTGCGTTCTTTGTTAGGAGTTGGATACCGTTTTCAAGTTTTAGGAAATGATACAATCAACTTAAATTTTGGAACAGGTATAATGTATGAACATGAAGAAAGTGTATTAAAAACCTATCAGAAAGCAATTCGATCTACAAATTATATATCCTTTAATTGGGATATAAAAAACAAATGGAAGCTAAGATTAATTAGCTATTATCAACCAAAAATAGGAAACCTTATCGATTATAGAATTTCGACAGAAACAGCATTATCTTACCAAATTTCAAAACAATTTAGTATCGTATCAATCGTCACATCATTATATGATACAAAGCCAATAGAAGGAATACCAAAAGATTTTGTTACTGGTAATTTAATGTTTCGATATAAGTTTTAGAAGCTATCCTAATGCCAATTAAAACCTCCTCAAAGCATCATTTACCAATTCAAAATCGGGTTGTAAATCAATCGCTTTTTTGTAACATTCCAGAGCATTTTTTCTGTCTCCGCTGAATTCATAACTGTGACCTAAATTGTACCAAGCTTGAGCGTAATTCGGATTGATAGTAGTAGCGATTGTAAAATTTTTAATTGCTTTGTTTACAATCGAATCTTGTTTTGCTTTTGGAAAATCGTCTCTATAACTATTGATGTAACAAACGCCAATGTTGTAATATGCTTCTTCAAACGTAGAGTCTATTTCTAGCACTTTCTCAAAAGCTTTCATAGCTTTTTCTGGTTCTCCTAAATTGACTAATAATAAACCTTTATTTCTTATCGGTTCAATCATTTCAGGCTTTATAACTGACGCAGCATCAAAATAAATAAGACCATTAGCATTGGTGTCTAAATAATAAATATATCCTAAAGCGACATTAGCATCGTAGTTTTGAGCGTCCATCTCCAAAGCTGTTTGATAAGAAGACTGAGCCAATAGAAAATTTCCTAGTTTTTGATAAGTTAAACCTTTCAAAAAATAAGGCTCCGATCGCGTAGGAGCTATGCGAGTCGCATTACTTAAATAAGTAAAAACTCTTTCGGGGGCTTTTTTTCCAATGCCAATTTTAGCCATCAAAATATAAGCATCTGTGTAAAGAGAATCTAATTTAATAGTATTTTCTAAGTAAATTTCAGATTGGTCGTAAAGCAAAGGATTTCGTTCAACTCCTGCTTGGTTGAATAGTAATTCTGCCTTAGTAAAGTTCAAAGAAGCTACATTTGGTGATATTGTTAAAGCTCTATTTATATCTGCTACAGCTTTTTTATAATCTCCTTTTCTAGCGTAATAATAAGCTCTTCTTGTATAAGCATTAGGGCTTTCTGGGTTCTCGATAATAGCTTGTTCTATTGCTGTTAAAGAGTTTGGGTCAGTGGGGGATGTTTTTATTGATGCCTCAATGTTTTCTTGTCTTATTTCAGTATTATGGCATGAAAGAAAAGAAAGGGAAACAGTTAAGGTTAAGATGTGTTTTATTAATCTCATTTTTAGTATTTAATAATATAAGATTACAAATTTAATTAAAAAACAGAGAATAATTGATTCTTTGATTTAATAATAAAAAAAAATTGCTAATTCTATCGAAAGTGCTATATTTGGTTTTTTTTATATTAATGCTATGAAAGTTTGGATAGGTTTGTTGAAATTTTATTTATTTGGATTCTTGTTAATTCAAGTTTCTTGCACAAGTAATAATGCTGAGTTAGAAGCTCTTAACCTGTTGGTTTACAGGTTGAAATCTGATTGTTTAGAGAATAAAGAGATTGACTTTGATAGAGGGATCAAAGAATTTAATCATCTAAAAAGCGAGTTAGCTCAGAGTAGATTGACAAGAAGTGAAACCCGATTATTACAAAAATATAATGCTGTATTTGATAGCGTTTATAATAATTGTAATGTTAGAAAGTCTGAAGGTTTAGTTATTAATTTTTATTTAGATAATTCTGGTAGTATCAATGGCTATTTAAAAGGAGAAGGTTTTAGACCTATTATTTCTCGTATTTTAAATCAATCGATAGAAAACTCAAGTTATAATTTATTTTATTCTAATAGCGAAGTGTTAAAGGCTGAGAAAAATGTCGATCAGTTTATGGAGGAATTGACTCCAAAAGGAGTGAGAAAAGGTGATATATCAAATAGTAATATAAATAATGTTTTTCAATCAGTTTTAAATGAAGTTAATGATTCAACTGTGTCTATAATGGTAGGAGACGGAATTTATTCAGTTGGAAAAGCTGATAATCCGTTGGATATTTTAAAAACAAAAAAAGAAAGTACAGTCGGGAAATTTAGTAAGCGTTTAAAAATTAATGATAAAATTGAAGCTGTCGTTTATCAATTTGAAGCTGGATTTGATGGGTATTATTATGATTATGAAAACGGAAAGCATAAGTGGAAAGCTAAAAGGCCATTTTATATTTGGTTTTTTGGAACAGGGGAAAGTATTAATAGATTAATAAGTGAAGTAAATTTAGAGGAAGCACCTGGTTTTAAAAATAAAGCACATTTTTTTGTCCCTTATAATAATGATTTTAACTATGCATTCTCTAAGGTCGGAAAAATAGGGAATTATAGAATTGTTAGAAATAGTAAAGGAAAAAGAATTGAAAATTCTAAACAAAAAAGGAATCAAGATTTATTTGGTTTTTCTGTTGTTATGAATTTAAAAGAACTTCCATTAGATAAAGCTTATTTAATGAATCCTAAAAATTACCACGTAAATAAAGAATATAGAATTGACTCTATTGTAGAATGGAGTTCAATCGAAGAAGTAAAAAAAGAAAATGATGTTAAGATTACTAAAATAGATTTTACTCCAACTCATTTATTTTATTTGTCATCAACGGATGGTGTTAATAGAGGGACTGTAATACTAGAATTAAATAATAGACCTTTTGAATGGATTGAAAAGTCGTCAAATGATAATGATAAACAGCCTGATGAAAAAACTACTTTTGGTTTTAGATACCTAATGCAAGGAATTACGGAAGGATTTAGAAAAGTAAATAAGGATAAAGATATATTTAAAATTGAATTAGAAATAAACTAAAAAAGAAAAAAATGAATGATATTATTGCTACGATTATTGAAGGTTGGCTAGGATACTACGATGATGTATTCTCAGATGTTATGTATGAAAATTGGGTCTATGGCTGGAGTTTAATCTCTTTTACTATACCCTTTATAGTTCTTTTTGTTTTTTATAAATTAATTGATACTGTAGGAGGGCAATTATGGCATTATCTATTAGCTGTTTTTATGTCTTTTTTATTCGTTTTTATTGCTAATATATTACTCCTTTATTTTTTCATAGCAGATGATGACGGATTCTTTATGTTTGCTTTTGAATATGTTCTTTTTATCACTTTATTATCGGTTATTCCGATAATAATAGCAACGTTTGGAATTAAAATATTTAGTACTAATAATAAACATAATCCTTTTTAAAATTAAGATGGCAAAATTATATATTTTCGGAATTGGAGGTACTGGCTCTAGAGTGATTAAATCTTTAGCATTACTTTTAGCAAGTGGAGTAACAATTTCTTCAAAATTTAAAACAATTGTACCGATTATTGTCGACCCAGATTCGGCAAATGGAGACTTAAATAGAACGACCGATATATTGGCAAAATATCAAGAAATCCAAAAAATCGTAAATAAAGGAGCTCATTTTTTTGGTACTGAAATAAAAACCTTACAAGAATTAACCGACGAAAACACACCGATAGGCTTGAATAATTTTAAGTTTTCTATCGAAGGAACAACCAACGAAACGTTTGAAGATTTCTTGAATTATAATGCATTATCTCCTGACAATAAAGCATTAATTGATTTACTTTATTCACCTTCAGATTTAAAATTACAAATGGATGTTGGGTTTAAAGGTAATCCCAATATCGGAAGTATTGTTTTAAATCAATTTAAGCAATCTAAAGAATTTAAAGATTTCGCAAATACATTTCAGGAAGGAGATGCTATTTTTATAGTCAGTTCTATTTTTGGAGGGACAGGAGCTTCTGGTTTTCCTTTGTTATTAAAAAATTTACGACAAGATGATGTTACCATTCCGAATGCTAAGTTAATTAATGAATCTAAAATTGGTGCTATTAGTTTTTTACCTTATTATAAAATAAATTTACCTCATGGTGAAGCCAAGCAAACAATTGACTCTTCATTATTTTATGGGAAAGCAAAGGCAGCATTAAGTTATTATGAACACTCTATCTTTAAAAATAAATCACTTGATGCATTTTATTATTTAGGTGATAATAGCTCTAAGACATTAGAACACCACGATGGTAAAGCTGCTCAAAAAAATCCTGCTCATTTTTTAGAACTTGCTGGAGCAATGGCAGTCCTCGATTTCATGAACAAAATAGAAAAAGTAGATAGAAAGAGTAATCCTTTGTTTTTAGAATTTGGAGTTGATTCAGAAAGTAATGGAAATTTAAATTTTTCTGATTTAGGAAAGAATTTAAAAGCTTCAATTTCAAAACCTCTTTCCCAATTTATGTTGTTTAATAATTATATGACAAATTTTCTTGATGAAGCATTACATACAAAAGATACCTGGCATAAATCAGGGAATACAGAAGAAGGAAAGGAACTATTTGGACAAGATTTTTATACTCAAAATTTTTATAAAGATTTTTTAGCACCTTTCTTTTCCTATTATACAGAATGGATTGAAGAGATGGAGCAAAATGACATTTCTTTTACGCCGTTTAGAGAACAAAAAAGTTATGCTGAATTATTAAATTTTATTGAAGACTATGAAGTGAAAAATAGTATATTTTCTAAAAAAGCATCGGCTAAAATACTAGGAGGAAAGCTAAATGAACTAGTCGACCATACAAAGTACGAAACCAAAGAAGAGCGAATGATTAAATTATTTTCAGACGCAACAAAGTTAGTTATAAACGATATTATTAAATAATTAGTAAAATGTCAAAAGTATTTAGAATTCATAATACGGGGTCTTCCAGTGCGGATTGGTTTACGTCTGTAGAAATAGGAGCTAGTATTATCGATGAAATTCATGCAGAAGATAAGAAAGGAACCAAACAACCAACCTCTATTCCTAGTCCGTTTGCTCGTTTAGATTTAGTGAGAACAGCATTTGAGAAAGTTGCTCGAAAAGGTGATTTAGACGGTGATGGAGATCAACATAAATTAATTTCTGACGCCTTTGATATCGGTCAAATTTTATTTAATTATTCAAAACATAATGATGAATTGGATTTAATTAAATGGGAAAAAGAAGCAGCTTTGTCAGGTTTGGAAAATTCATCAAAAAAACATAAGCATTTGGGGGATACGCTTAAATTATTTTTAGAGCAAGATGCAACTCAAAATAATTTTAAAGACCTAAATTCATTTTTTATATTAAAGTATAGAGGTACTGTAATTGGAGGAACTTCTCCCAATACTTTATTCTTTGCGTCTTCTGCTTCGGAAACTGTAGATGTAAAGATTAAATTTGGTAAGGACGTAATGTTAGATGATAAAATTTTACCTCTTTATAAAAGAGAAAGAAACTACATTAAATATATTTTTAGCATAGCTAAAACTCCAAATTTCGCTAATCTATTTAGTGAATTTAATAAATATTTGAGTGAATCATTAAAAAAAATTAATGAGACTGACTATCCTTTTTATAGAGAATTAGAGAACTTAACATTAGAAGATTATAATCACTTAAGTGATTTTAGCTTCCCTAACAATCAAGGTATTAATGTAGAAGTCTTAAATGGAATTCCTTTAAAAGAGTTTAAAACAAATCCAAAAGATATTTTAGATAATAGTGATTTTGTGATTAAAACAAAAAAAGAAGTAGATGGGTTTTTACCACTAGTTTTACCAAACGATGCATTTATGCTTAGGTGGAAATACACGACCGATAATTGGGATAGTAAAGTAAAAGCAGAAGACAAAAACAATACAGCTTTAAACAAAAGAAAACTGCCAGGGCAAGGAGACGTTTATCCTTATTTGAGTGCTAGTGATTTCTTAACTGATACTATAATTAAACTTCCTTACGAAATTAACGACCGTAAATTTTATACGTTAGGAGAGGGGAACGAAAAGCAATTCTTATTGCCTCTAACCGAATTATTCTTTGATTATTTTACAATAGATGATATCAAAGATATGCTGTCTTTTGAGACTCGAGGTATTGGAGATACGTTAAAAGTTAAATTAAAAATTCCAACTAAAAAAGGAGAGATTGTTTATGAAAGATTATATCATAAAAGCGAAAGTATAGAAACGAAATATACTATTAAGTCAATTGGTTTTGCTTTGGCTCTATTCCCTTTTGTTAAAGATTTAAATTGTGAAAATTCGATTAATTATAATGTCTTTGTTGGAGCATCAAGTCATAGAGGTCAAGTTCAATTATCATTTTTAAATAGTCTTAATAATCATATTACAAAAGATGAGAATGTTAAAGACAGAATCAGCATAGGCGAAGAAAAAATTAATGTACATTCTTTTTCTAATGGGTTTGACGCTATCATGATTAATGTTGGTGAAGTGACCAATGTTTTACAACCTCTTTTTAAGACTAAAGTTAAGTCGCACGAATATTCTTTTGGGATAGATTTAGGTACAACAAATACACATGTTGCTTATCGAAAAGAGAATGGAGAAGTTTATAATTTCGATGTTCAAGATTCAGATACATCAATTGCTTACTTATTGGATGCCGAAGATGCATCGAAAGCAAGAGACAGCGAAACACAGCAGTATGCCTCGTTGCTCGGTTATATTAATCAAACTTCAATTCCTAAGTTTTTTAACTATTCTGATTCTATTTATTCTTTTCCGTTAAGAACTTGTTTATTAGAAAACAAAGAAATTGATTTTGTACAGTCAGTCTCGTTGTTCAAAGATGCAAATATTGGTTTTGATTATGAAAAATTAAATATTATAGATGGTGTAATACCTAATACCAATATTAAGTGGGGAGCGATAGATGGTAATAACCAAAAACGAATAGAATTATTTATTAATGAATTATTATTATTATGTAAGTCCAAAGTCTTAATGAATGATGGAAATTTAAAAAAGACAAAAATCTCTTGGACCTATCCTGTAAGTATGCAAACACATCGTTTAACATCTATTTCTAATATTTGGAAAGCAGGTTTTATAAAACACTTTAAAGGAGCTGACCTTAAAAATTTATCGATGCTTCCAGAAAGTGTAACTCCGTTTTTCTATATGATAAATAAAGAAAATCTATCCTACCTCGAACGACCTACTGTTTCTGTCGATATTGGTGGAGGAACTAGTGATATAGCTATTTTTGATAAAGGAATTACAAAACTTATTTCATCGTTTAAATTTGCTGGAAATAGTCTTTATGGCGATGGATTTAATGGAAGTAAATCGAATAATGGATTTATTAAAGCATATGATGACAAAGTAAGGGAATTAATCAATGCAGACACAAAAAAGAGCGCTAATTTGAATCGAGTTTTAAAGGATGTAGAAAATAATTCGGTTGATTTAATTAGTTTTTACTTTTCTATTGTTAAGGGGAATGATGAGCAGAATTGGTTTTCAAAAGAGTTATCAAATAATGTTAACTTTAAAATAGTTTATGCCTTGTTTTATAGTACTATAGCTTATCATATTGCTCAATTGGTAAAAAAGAATAAATTAGATAAGCCTGAAAATATCATTTTTTCTGGAACCGCATCTAAGTCTTTATCAATACTCGATAATAGTTCTAATTGTGAATTTGTAGAAACTATGTTTAATTATATTTTTAATCAAGTTTTGGGAGAAAATGAAGCTAAACTTTCGTTAAAAATAGTAGAAGAACCAAAAGAAATTACAGCAAAAGGTCTTTTATTCGGAAATGAAATTTCAGCTACCGAAATTAAAAAATTAAAAGCATTTTTGATTGGAGATAGAGATTTAACTCAAGTAGATTGTGAAAATACTTCAATTACTTTAGGCGAAGGGGGAGAAACAGCTAAAAACAAGATAGTCGATGGAGTTATAGACAATGTAAAAGAGTTTTATTCCATTTTTGATGGTATGGTCTCATCTTTAGATCTTAAAGATAATATTGGAGTAACTGAAGAAAGTCTAAACCTTTTAAATGAGTTGAAGCATCAAAATATAAAACATAATATTTTAGAAGGAATTAACAAAAATGCAGAAAAGGGAGATTTTGAAAAAGTAAACGAAACTTTGTTCTTTTACGCTTTTATTGGCGTAATCCCTCAATTAGTTTACAAGCTAAGCGAACAGGTTACGGCTGAAAATTAAGAAAAAATAGAAATTAATGAAAAATTATAGCACAAGGCATCTTTTTAAGGTTGTTAACTTTGTTTTAGCATTTTTGCTAATTAGTCCTTCTATATTTATAGCACAGGATATTTTAATCGTCAATGAAAAATCAAAATTAGATTTATGCTTAGAGTTATCTTATGCTTACATTTTAGATTATGAAGCGTCAAATGGGCTAAAAGAGAGTGAAACTAATGGTAAAGACAAAATTCACCATAGTTTAGACTCTTTAAAACAACTAAAGAGTAAACAAATTGAGAGATCTTTTTATAAAAATAACGATTGGAATAGCGCATTCAACGTTTTTGATGAAAATTTTAAAAAAATTAAAGATACTGTTTTGTTGGAGAATTTATTGAAATATAAAATACTGAAGTCTTCTAAGTACAGAGATTCTGTCTTTAAAAGCTTTGTTTCTAAGGTAAAAAATAGAGGGGCAGAAATTAATAAAAACCTTAAAGAAACTAAATTCCTCCCCCTTAGTGATAATAAGACAGAAAAGATAAAACCATCGAAAAGTAAATCTAGATCGTGGGTTAAAATGATTTTAATAATCTCTTTTATAGCCTTGTTTAGTCTGTTAGGTTTTCTATATAAAAGAAATAAAGATTTAACAAAGGAGGAGAAGAGGTTAAAAAATAAAAACACAAGGTTAGAAAGTGAAATAAGAGAATTTAGAAGTAAAGAAAAATCGCTAAGTTCAGATAGAAAATTAGCAGAAATGCAAAAAAATAATAAAGAATTAGAGGATGAAATTTTTGAATTAAAAAAGGAAATAGGATCTAAAATTGTTCCTAAACCTTCTGAGATTAAAAAAGAGGATAACACTCCAAAACTAAAAAAGATATATTTACCACGTCCTTATTCTGGTAAAAAAATTAATGCAGACGAAGCAAAGTTTATTCCTGACCCCAATTTTTCTTTTTATGAGGTTGATGTAATGCCTAACCAAAATAAATATAAAATAAGAGTTTTTCCAGGTTCTAAATTGTTTTTAAAAGCCTTTAATTCTCCAGAACTTTTTCTGGATGGAATATGTACTAAAAAAAATGTAAGAGAACAAATGCATACAAAAATTGAAAACGTAGAAGATGGTTTGGTTCAACAGAACGGTAAAGACTGGGTGGTTATTAAAGATATCGTGATAAAATTTAAGTAAAAAATATGATGGAAATATTAGAGTATATAGTATTATTTACAATTGGAGTTTTTCAATTGGTTATTACAATTCAGTTATTGTCAAAAATAAAAGATTACTCAAATTTGTTCTCTGAAAAATTTAGAATTCAAGCTTTGAGGGTTCCTGTGAAAAGTTTAAAAGAAATTCATGAAGAAATAGATAAAAGGTTTATTGGCAGAGGTCATTTTCAAGCTGATAAGTTAAAAGAAGCAGCAGTTGTTGAATACGAAGACCGTGGAGTTGAATTAAGCTCAGATTCTAATAACCTTTATTTTCAACGAATCATAAAGACAATTAATTCTTATTTAAATAAAAATTACGGTACAACAGTCGATTTTCATATCTTAAAGGATATTGTAGAACGAATAACCAATACCGATGAAGAAGCTATTGCGAGTAAAATGCAAGCGCCTCTATATTTAGGCTTGGTGGCTACCATGATTGGTATTATTATTGGCTTTTGGGGAATTGGAGATTTGACTGAAGGAACAAATCAAATAAAGCCTTTAATTGATGGCGTAAAATGGGCGATGTCCTTTAGTGTTCTTGGTCTTATCTTGAGTATTTTCCTTTCTACAATTGTATTCAAAAAAGCAAGAACAAAAGTAGAGGTAGAAAAGAATGACTTCCTATCGTTTTTGCAAACGGAATTATTGCCTAAAATGACAATTTCACAAGACGCTGGTATTGATAAGTTGAGTTATCAATTAAATGATTTTGGATATAAAACAACTGAAATAGTAGCAAGTCTAGATACGATTGTTGATAAAACAAATGAATCGATAAAAAAAGAGCATCAACTAATAGAAGAGTTGAAACAGTTGGATTTAAATAAGATAAATTCAGCTAATAAATTGATTTTTTCTCAATTGTCTAAAATGATGATTGACTTTAAAGCTTTTCCCGATTACTACGCAGGCTTGAATGCTTCTTTAGATAAAACAACAACTTTAAATAATAATTTAATAAAGTTTACTGAACAAACAGCGAATGTAAATATAATTTTAGAAAACTTAAAAGCAATTGTCGAAGATTCTAAAAATGCTAGTGATTTCTTTAGCAAACATATAAAATCATTTGTTCAGTATGAAGAAAATGTTAACATTGCAGTTGCTAGCGCTGACGATAAAATGAAACAGTCTTTAGATTATCTAAAAGAAGCTGTTGCAAAACAGATAGATTCCTATACGGTTATCATTGATGAGTATGAAAATAAAGTTGATAAAATACTCGAAAAATCAATGTCTAAATATGGTGATGCTGTAGCAAATCAAATTCAAAATATGAATGAAGCTTTTGATAAATCAAGACCAAAATTTGAAAAGCTTAATAAATTAGATGATATCGAAAAACAGTTAAAAATATTGAACAATAATATCGAAAATCAAGGGGCGCATGATTATCAAGATTCATCATTAACATTGTCAAATTCTAGCTTACCTATTCAGAAGATTTTTGGAAAAATTAGTCTTAAAGAATTAAATGATTATTTGAGACTAGGAGCTTATGGATTTGTTGTTCTTTATGGCGCTTTCTATTCATTGTTTTTACTTTTTGACTTTATTTTAATTATATTTTTTTAGTATATGAAAAAGGATAATTTTTTCTGGGTCTCATTTTCTGATTTAATGACGAGTTTATTTTTTGTTATGTTGGTGTTGTACGTTTTAACGTATGTTATATTATCTCAAAAAGAAATAGAATTACAGAATATCGTTCAAAATTTAGAGCAGAAATTAGAGGTTTACGATTTGGTTAAAGAAAATTTAAATCCATTAAAAGAAAACACAGAACTATTTAGATATGAGGAAAAATACAAACGTTTTACATTAGCGTTCGATGTAGCTTTTGAACGTGGAGACTCAAAAATAAAAAGAGGGAATCTAAAAAAATACACTTATACTCTGGGTAAAATAAAAAGTGTAGGTAAGGAGTTGCAGAAAACAATTGATTTATTAGCAAAGAAAAAAGCTGAAAATATAAAAATGAAAAATGTATCTTACTTAGTTATTATTTCAGGATATGCGTCGCATTTAAAACGAGGTTTTATTCACAACGACTATGAATTGAGTTACAAAAGAGCTTTTAATTTATGGTATTTTTGGAAAGATAAAATGGGAATTGATTTTGAAGCAGATAAATATAAAGGTCTTATTGATTTACAAATATCAGGAAATGGATGGGGAGGAGTAGGTCGTTTTAAAAGAGATTATAATGAAAGCTTCGTTGAAGAGAGTAAAAATCAACGATTTATAATTCAAATAGTGCCTAAAATAGGAGAGGTAATATGAAAAACAATAATTTTTTTTGGGTCTCATTTTCTGACTTAATGACGAGCTTATTTTTTGTCATGTTGGTTTTGTATGTTTTAACATACGTAGTATTATCTCAAAAAGAAATAGAGTTAAAAGAATCGCTAGTTAAATTTCAAAAAAAAGAGGCTGAATTTAATTTAACAGCTGATAGTATTGAACAAATAAAAAGTAAATTACAGAAAGTACAGGTTGATGTAAATAAATTAAAGGAAATAGAAAATGTTGAAAAAGCGTTAGAAGGTCTAAGTTCTTTGTATTTTGATTTCGACAATCATAATAAACGCTATAAATTAAAAATAAATGCAACTTTTAAACCTGGAAGTCAAAACATTTACGATATTTCGTGGGATCAATTACAACAATTAAAAAAAGCAGGAAGAGCTTTATACAATAGGTTGTCGATTGTTATCTCACAAAATAAAAACGTCGATTATTTATTGGTTCTAGAGGGGAATAATGCAAGAATTGAAAATGGAGATTGGAAAAACTGGGAGAAAATTCCAAATATTGGTTATTCTATGAGTTATGGAAGGGCGTTAGCTTTGTTTAATTTTTGGAAAAAAGAAGGAATTGACTTTCGTCTTTTAGAACCTCAATGTGAGATTATTATAGCAGGAAGTGGTTATTTTGGACAATCTCGAGATAACCAGAATGAGGATAATAATAAGCGATTTACGATACAGATAACCTCTAAAATCGGTAAATTTTTACATCAGTAAACTATGCATTTATTTTTAAGGTATTCAATATATTTATTTTTGTTTATAAACGTCATTGTTTTACATACTTCTTGTAAGGGCTGTTCGAGATCAGGACAAAGAAATAGAGCTAGGGCTACAACAGAAAGGAACAGATTTTCAAAAAAACAGGATCAGGAAGAGAAGGTAGAATCTCCAATAGAGGTAAAAAAGAAAGAAATCATAGACGTAAAAAACCGTCAAGAGCCTATTTATAAGAAAACAGTTTCTCAATTGTTTAAGGAATTAGAGAAGAGTGTCTTTATGGTTTATGCTTTTAATGAAAAAGAGACGTCAGGAGGGCAAGGAAGCGGATTTTTTATTGCTGAAGACGGTATTGGAATTACAAATTATCATGTGTTAGATGGTTTTACTAATTATTACATAAAAAAGTCTAATGGTAAGATATATGATATTATAGCTATTTTAGAATCTAGTCCTCCTGATGAATACGACTATGTTATCTTTCAAGTTGAAAAATCAGATAAAAATATAACTCCATTAAAAATAGCAAAGCACACACCTGAAATTGGTGAAGATGTTTTTGCCATTGGAAGCCCAAAGGGACTAGAAAATAGTTTAACTAAAGGTACGGTCTCTAGTTTTAGACAAAATAAAAAGCTAATTCAAATTGATGCAACAATAGATCATGGTAGTTCAGGAGGTCCTCTTTTTAATAGTAGAGGGGAAGTTATAGGTATTACAACTTCTGGTATTGAAGGTTCTGCACTAAACTTTGCGATAAATATTAATAAAGTTAGTTACTTGATGGATTAATTTCGAGTAAAGAATAGACAGGTAAATGATCCGATATTTTTCTATATTCTTCAAGATTACTACAGTTTTGAATAAAATCTAAAGTACTGCCTTTATTTTGGGTGAAATCAGAAGTGTAAAATATATTGTCTATCGAATGGTATAGGTA
>WFNC01000028.1 GCA_015488785.1 Flavobacteriales bacterium
ACAAACACTTAAATAAGCTAAATAAATTGTTTATTTTAGGTTCATTTTAATATTCATTTGTTTTTACTCCAATCAAGTTCTCTTTCGAAATTGAGTGGAGTTGCGTTAGGAATAGCAGTGTTAGCTTTTTGATAGCGGACTTAGGAAAACTTGGCTGAAAAGAGCGACTTTAGAAGCTCCTTTTTAGCTTAGTGTTCCTTTGTTTGCTATCAAAAACTACAAACGTATAGTCCGTTTAAACGCCCTAATACCAAATAATCATCAGCTGTCAAGATTCATAATTATTTTCTTTTAATACTTCTTTTATAGCTTCTTCAATGTTATATTTTGGCATAAAGTTTAATGCTTTTTGTATTTTAGAGTTATCCCCGACCATGTTCCAAACTTCATTGTTTCGATAGGGTAATGCTCCAAAACTTATTTTACAATCGCTCTGCAATACTTTTTGAATGGTTTTTACTAATTCTTTTAGCGAAACTCCTGTGTTGCTACAAACATTAAAAGTTTCGTTTTTGGGCTCAGCTTGTTTTGCACTTAAAATTAAGGCTGACACTACATCATCTACATAGAGAAAGTCTCTAATCTGCTCTCCTTTAGTCATATCAAAGCTTTCTTTTGTCTTTAATGATTCGATAAGTTGAGGGATAAAAAACGCTGCTGGCATGTTTTTACCAAAGAAATTGAACAGTCTTAAAATAGTGAATTTTTTGTCATACAATTTACTAAAAGTATTAATCAAATTTTCGCTATAAACCTTGGTCAATGAATACGGTGAGGCTGCGTCTGGCAATTGTTGCTCGTGAAAAGGAGCTTTGTTGTCGCCATAAATTTCGCTGGTACTTGTGAATATAAAATTTTGATAGGGAATGCTTTTTAACGCCTCCAATAAATTATAAGTTCCGAGGTGGTTTATGTTATTACTCAATTCAAAGTTGTCGAAATTTCTTTCTCTATTGAGTATTGCCGCCAAATGAACTATTATTTCTGGTTGAATTTTATTTATCGCCTCTTTTACTTCTTCTTTTATCGTAATGTCAACTTGAAATGTGTTTTCAGAAGTTGTTACATTTTTATCCAAAATAAAGACATTAGCTTTTTGTTCTTTTAAGGCTTCAACCAAAAAACGACCGAGGTATCCATTGCCTCCAGTTACTAATATTCTTTTGCCTTCTAAGTTTATTTTGTCCATACAATCTCTTTTTTTATGGCATCGTTTACATAGTCATTTAGATCTTCTGTTGTCAGAATTTTTTGGTCTAAATAATATGCTTTATACCAATTAATTGTTTTAAAAATAGTATCATCAATTCCCCAAACGGCATTCC
This sequence comes from Flavobacteriales bacterium, assembly GCA_015488785.1. GTDB lineage: Bacteria > Bacteroidota > Bacteroidia > Flavobacteriales_D > Parvicellaceae > S010-51. The sequence continues at coordinate 1,326 of WFNC01000028.1, forward strand.
ATTTAAGAATTTTGTTTGCTTTGGAACAATCTAGCATCAGTAAATTAGCTTCATGATGTTCATCTTTGTTTTGACCTATTTCTATTTTTACATCCGACCAAACATCTTTTGCCAATTCGCCTATCTCCCCTACCGAAAGATTACTTCCCATTTCGGGTCCGAAATTCCAACCGTCAGCAAATGCTACATTTTCTTCTAGCAATTTCCAACCTAACGTTAAATACCCACTCAAGGGTTCCAAAACGTGTTGCCAAGGACGTGTAGCTTTAGGATTTCTAATAATTACCTTTTCTCCTTTGCTAGAAGCTTTTACGATGTCTGGAATCAAACGATCTTTAGCCCAATCTCCTCCTCCTATCACATTTCCTGCTCTTACACTTCCCAATAGAATATTGTGTTTCGTTTTATAATCTTTGAGGTTGAAAAATGAATTACGATAAGAAGCCGTCATCAACTCCATCATTCCTTTCGACGAGCTATAAGGGTCGTAACCTCCCATTTTATCATTCTCTCTATATCCCCAAATCCACTCTTCGTTTTCGTAACATTTGTCGCTCGTCACATTAATTATTACTTTAACATCTTTAGATGAACGACAAGCTTCTAGTACATTTAACGATCCCATAATATTAGTCGAATAGGTTTCGATTGGATCTTCATAAGACGGACGAACCAAAGCTTGAGCAGCGAGATGAAACACAATTTCAGGTTTTATTTCTGCTATATAATCTTTTAATGTTTCGAGATTTCTAATGTCAGCATGTTTGGATTCTATTCCATTTACATTCAAAATCCTAAAATGGTTTAGCTCATCATTTGGTGCTAACGAATAGCCAAAAACATTGGCTCCCATTTGGTTTAACCAAACAGAAAGCCAAGTTCCTTTAAATCCATTATGACCTGTGATCAAAACATTTTTGCCTTTATAAACTCCGTTAAACAGTTTTTTAAAATCTACCATTTTTTCCATAATGCTTTATCTTGATTCCATAAATCATTTAATTGTTTGTTGTCTCTCAACGTATCCATTGGTTTCCAAAAACCTCTGTGTTTGTAAGAAAAAAGCTCTCCATCTTTCGCTAAGTTTTCTAGAGGTTTTCTTTCCCAAATGGTACCGTCACCTTCTGTAATGTAGTCCAATACTTTAGGTTCGCAAACAAAGAAACCTGCATTTATCCAACCTCCATCTCCTGCAGGTTTTTCCATAAATGCTTCTACTTTTTCTTCTTTTTCGTCAAAAGCGATTCCTCCAAAACGACCTTCGGGTTGGTAAGAAGTCATTGTAGCTAATTTTCCATGTTTTTTATGAAACTGAACTAACTCTTCGATATTTACATCTCCAACTCCATCTCCATAAGTCAACATAAACGTTTCATCTCCTATAACTTCTTTTGCTCTTTTGATTCTACCACCAGTCATTGTATGTAATCCTGTTTCTAAAAGCGTTACTTTCCAAGGTTCTGCTCTATGATTCAAAATTTCTACGGTATTGTTGGCTAAATCAACCGTTATGTCACTTTTGTTTTGAAAGTAATTGATAAAGTATTCTTTTATCACATGCCCTTTGTACCCTAAAAGAATTACAAAATCTGTGTGTCCGTAGTGGCAATATGATTTCATGATGTGCCATAAAATTGGTTCTGGTCCTATTGGAACCATCGGTTTAGGAATTAAATCTGTTGCTTCACTCAATCTTGTTCCAAATCCTCCTGCTAATATTAATGTTTTCATGATACTTATTTATTCGTTAATAATATTTAATTAATTTTCTACTTTTATTTTATCTACATCAACCTTTTCCCAAGGAATAATAGACTTTAATTTCACTGCTTCATAGGCGGCTTTAAGTCCCAACGAAGAAAGTATAAATGCCATGAATGAAAAACCAATCATTCCCCAAGTTCGAGAGGAGGTAAATAATAATTCACTTTCTGGAGCAAAATACACTCTATTTAGGACGACCAATATTGTTGTAATTACAAAAAAGATATTGTACCAAACTAATGGTCTTGCAAACGGGGTTACTGAGCCAACATTAGCTTTTTTTTCTGTTGGAATATAAGGTATTTTATAATTTAATAATGCCAATACAAAACTTAACAAAAAGATAGGCCAAAGTGCATATTTTAATATCATTGCACGCCAGTGAAAACCTCTTTCAATTTCGGGGTGGCACATAAATTTCTGAACATAAATATAAATAGACAATGAAACCAACACAATCGGAGTTCCTTTTACAATAAATTCAGAAAAAACCATATTGGCAGGAATTGCACCAGTAAGAAAATATAATGGTGGAATTAAAATAAAAAAAGCGGTCAATAATCCTGTAAAGTAGTAAAAAGAGATAGCTCCATAAGATACTTTTTGCCAAAATGTAAATTTCTTAAATAAATTGGGATAATCAACAAAAAGGACTTCAAAAACACCCCTAGACCATTTTAATTGTTGCTTGGCAAAAGAACCAAATTCTTCGGGGACAATACCCCTGCTAACAATAACAGGATTATAAACCGATTTCCATCCTTCGGAATGAATTCGCATTGAAGTAACTAAGTCTTCTGCTAGAGCTACTGCATGTCCGCCAATACTATCCAAAGCTTTTCTTCTAAAAGTACAATTTGCACCAATTGCAACAGCACATCCATAGCCATTTAATCCCATTTGGGTAGGTCCATAAAAAGAATATGTTTGCTCTGCAGCCCCTTTTGCAACCATAGATGCAGATTGATTGTAATATCCCTGAGAAACTTGAACAAACCCCACTTTTTCATCTCTAAAAAAGCCTAAGGTCTGATCTAAAAAATTAGGAAATGCGATGTGATCGGGGTCTAGAATTAAGATAAATTCTTCTTTAGTCAACTCTAAGGCTTTATTCACTTTTCCTGCTTTCGCCCCTGGTAAATTAGCTAAATCGAGCCAAGTAACGCCATAATCTTCTGCTAATTTTTTAAAAGCTAAATCCCCTGTGCTGTCTAGCAAATAAGTTGTATGCGGGTAAGTTACATTGTTAAGGGCTTCAAATGTTTTTTCAAACATAGACAAAGGTTCTCCAGGAGCACTTGTTGTAAAAATAGCAACCGTTAAACCATCCTTAGCCAATGGAACAAAAGGAGGCTTGGTTATATTTAAATAATTAATCCAAATTAACCCAACTCGAAACACTCCATACCAAAAAAAGGTACTCAATAAAACAAATAAAGGAAAATTGACAATATGCTTTCCTTGAAACCACCACTCTGCAAGCGTAATCATACTAATGATACCTGCAAAGAATAAAACCGCTAGAATAAACTGATCTAGCGTTGTTACATCGGCAGCGGTTCTAAACTCCCAAAAATTATATGACTTCTTTTTTTTCTTCAAGTGTTTAAAATAAATAATTAATTTTTAATCCTACTAAATTACTTTTATAAAAATTAGCTTTTTGATATTTATAATAGGCATTGATACTCAAATCCGTAGAGGCTTGATAAGCTAAACTTAAGTTAACAATAATAGGCGAAAATTTCATATTAACATAGTCCGTAGCAATAATAGTTTCATTGTTATTGTTACTTAAGAATAAATAAGGATTATCTGTAGTACTTTTAAATCCATAACTAACTGTAGTTCCTAACTTTATAGCTTTCGTTACATTTATTCCTAAAACTCCAATCACAGAATGTATGGTTTGATTAATAGGTGTGAAAAATGGATTATAATAACCATTAATTACAAGTCCTGGAGTCCAATTACTCAATACATTGCTCAATGGTTTTTCTGAAACGAAATTACTTTTTACGGCATTGCTATAATTGTAACCGTACCCCAAGCTAAGTTCGAATAGAGAAACCTTTAATTTAGGAGAAAGTAACCAACCTCCTTTTGTTATGTAACTGTTATCTTCTTTAGGAAAAACATTGACATTATAAAGTAAACGTCCACTAAAGCCCAAAGGGTGATTTAAGACTAAAGCTCCTCCGTATTGCATTGTCATAAACTTGTTTTGCAACGAAACATTAGTCAGTAAATAAGGTTTATAAGATGTTGAAACTTCTAGATTTAAACATTTTGTCAATCGTTTTGAGAACAAAAAAGACGCATTTACTGCCGATTCTCCAGAAGGTAATTTATCCAAGCCTAATTCGACTTTACTTTTAGCTGTTATTGGATATAAATTTACATTTGCAAAAGCTCGACCTCCAATTTTACTAGCTGTAATATTGTTTGCATTATAACTAATTGCATCAGCTTTTACACCAACTGAAAGCATATCATTTATATAAAATCCAACTTCTGCTTTTGGCGAAAGTCTTTTTTGTGGTTGATCGTCTGAAAAATGATAGAGATCCAATGCGACCCAATTCTTTTGAGCCATTTCAATTTCTTTGGCTATTTTCAAAGCATCTTTGTCATTAAAATTAATTGCTAAAGCTTTATCAATCGTTTCTTTGGCTAAATCATACTTTCCTTGCCAAAGGTAAATTCGAGCGAGTTCTTTGGTTGCAAAAAACTGAGCTCCCCCTTTTTGAGAAGCAAAAGGTTCTAAAATTTCAATTGCTTTTTTAAAATTTTGTGTCTCAGCTAATTTTTTCGCATAATCTAACTTTAAATAGGTATTGTTTGGAAACTTATTTACAGCTTCGGCATACACTTTTTGAGCTGAACGGTATTTTTTTGCCAAATGCAACGACTGTCCATACAGCCAAAATGAATTGACGTCTTTATGTGTTTCAAAATATGGTTTTAACAATTTAACTGCTTCTCCGTACTTTGCTTCTTTGTTTTTTGTCTTTGCCTGCTCAAGAATATCTTGTCCTAAAAAAGGAAAACTTAAACACCCAAATGCTAATGCTATGATTATTCTAGTAATTTTCATGAAACAAAGTTAACTAATATTATATGGTTTCGCTCTTTTTGAGCTGTAACAAATATTACATAGGACAATATAATGAACCTTTTGATAATTATACTTTCATTTTTTAGCCCAAGACCACTGAAAGAATCTATTTTTTATTTATTTTCGCCATATACCTAAACGAAAATTTTATTTAGTTTAGATAAATTAACTCAGAATAAACTTTTATATGATTTTATTTAAATATACTTCACTTCTATTTTTAGCTCTACTTCTATTTTCTTGTGAAAACAAAAAGAAAGATAATAAAACAATTGTAGAAAACATCAAAGTTGAAAAGACAGAATCAACAGACCCCAACTCTTTAACAGCGATAGAACAAGCTATTATCGAGAATCCAGAAAGTCCTAATGCTTATACAAAAAGAGCTTATTATTACGCTAGAAAAGGAGATTATAAAAAAGCTGTAGCAGATATAAATAGAGCTTTAACA
>WFNC01000029.1 GCA_015488785.1 Flavobacteriales bacterium
ACGAATTATCAATATACCAAATTTTTTTCGACTATGGTTCTGATTATGGAGGTGTTGGGTGGGGTGTAAGCAATCAATTATTGTTTACTGAAGGCTTTCTTAATCCCCTCAATCGTCTCCTCCAAACTACAGTTAAGCCGTACAGGGATAAATTGAGCAATAAATTAACTTAGAATAATTCATCAATTTCAATCGGTAAAGTCCATTCGGCAAATAATAAGTTTACTACTCACTTAAGCCGCAAAACCCTTTCCCATTTCAGCTAATTGGTATAAGTGTTGAAATATGATATCTGTTTTTTCTGTAAAAGTTTGCCGTTCATAACTATTTGGCAAATCCCTATCAAGTATTTTAATAATTTCTTGGCGTACAAGCTCTTGAGTCTCCTTTTCTTTATGCCATTCTTGAATAAGAATTTTATTTTTCGCATCAAATAATATTTCCAATAGTTCCTTTGCAGCAAGTTTAACATTCTTCTCCTCGGCCTTTGTCAGCTTTTCTTTTTTGAGCAAATCAAAAATTTCAAGTTGGTCCTCACTCATATCATTTTTACTCGCACGCATTTCTTCCTCTGAAAGATCTTTTGCATTCTTCAATAATTCTTCGTAAGCCTCTTCTATTGACATACTTCCCGAGTTATACTCTTCAATTATTTCATCGAAACGCGCTAAGAAAGAACCTCTTGTTTTATTTTGAGCTAGCATCTGTTTAAGTTTGACCTCCATAAAACCTCTTAAATCAGCAAACTGAATATTTTTATGCTTCTTTTCAGGAAATTCTTTTCGTAATAATACAAAATCAAGTTTACTTAAATCTACTTCTTTAGAATGCTCAATAATGTAATCTCCTGGCTTATCTTGCAAATCGCCTTTACTTATAACACTCGTATCTAATAGTTCATCCAAACGTTTTTTTGCTTTTTCCAAAGCCGAATCTTGATCAATACTTCGGTCAACTACTTTTCTTAAATACTCAAATAAATCACGAACTCTTCTTTTTTCAGGATAACTATACACATCTGGCTTAGCCGAATCATATAAGGAAACAATAGTATTAACATATAAGCTCAATTGTTTCTTATACTCATCCTTTTCTAGAATTATGTTCGCATACTCTTGGAATAGCTCTATTTCCTTAAATCCTTTTTCACCTAGGTCAAGTATTCTATCAATAAAAACGCCCAAGGATTTTAAGTAATCTTTGGCCTCCAAAACCGACTGGTCAAGAAGCTTCAATAATTCATCTATTTCTTTTACAGGAAACTCTTCAACCTCTTTATCATCTTTCCCTTTCGTTCCCTCTGCATATGCTGCTAGTGCTTTTCTCAAATTTCTAAAAACGCCAAAATAATCAACGATTAAACCATTCTTCTTTCCTTCTATAACACGATTAGCTCTAGCAATAGCCTGCATTAAGGTATGATTTTGAAGTGGTTTATCAAGGTAAAGTGTAGAAACAGACGGTGCATCAAAACCAGTTAACCACATTGCTGTCACAAATACTATTCTGTATGAATTATTAGGGTCCTTAAAGTAATCTTCAATATTTCGTCCATCCTCATCCGGATAGTCCATTAATTTACGATGCGGAGTAATATTAAGCCCCTCTTTTTCAAATTTTGATTTCTCATCTTTCTCCGATCCTTCGGCACTAATAACGGCTGACATTCGAGTCTCATTCATGAATTCTATGGCTCGTTTATACCGATCTTTCAAAAAACAATCCTTTTCTTTGGCTATTTTTTTCCTTAGCTCTTTAATTCTTTCTTTTTGGGCAGCTTGAACAAACTCATACATTCGCACTGCGGTAAATTTATCAATACAAACTACCATTGCTTTCATGGGTTTACGCTCGCCATCATCATTTTCAACATCTAAACGTGAGGGATAATGCTTTACGATATGCTGCGCTATTTCTTGTAAACGGTCTTCTCGTTTTACTACTTGAAACAGAGTAGAATATTCATTATCAAGTTTCTTTTTTTGTTCATCAGTTAGGTTTTCATCTTCCAATATTTCAGCTGCATTGCCAACAATATCTTCATTAACTTGTTCTACCCTAGGAACTCTCTTTTTGTAATATAGAGGCACTGTTGCTCCATCTTCAATACTCTGGGCAAAATTATATTCTGATACATAATTACCAAACCAATCTTTTGTCAACTCATTACCTAATAAGGGCGTACCTGTAAAAGCAATATACTGACCATTAGGGATTGCTATTCTTAGATTTTCACCAAACCCCTTATACTGTGTTCGATGTGCTTCATCAACTATTACAATCCAATCGTCCCTTTTTGTTAACAATGGAAACGACTTTCCTTTTTCTATCCCAAACTTATGAATTAAAGAAAAAACATAGGTTCTATTCGTTTTTATTGCCTCCTGTAGTTCCTTTCGTGAATAAGGTCGATAATAGTTCTTTGTATCTTTTTTAGTTTCTGCAATAGTCTCTGTTTCAATAAAATTCCGATAAATTTGATCATCCAAATCTTTTCGATCAGTTATTATTAAGAAAGACCAATTGCCTTCAATTTTACGCCTAATTTTGCGTGAATAAAAAATCATTGAATACGACTTTCCTGATCCTTGAGTATGCCAAAAAACACCTAATTTTCCATCATTACCACCTCTATTAACCAATGATTTTATGGCATTATTTACACCTAAATACTGATGATTCTTAGCAATAATTTTTGTCTTATTCCTGTGAAAAAGGACAAAATTCTCAAAGTAATCAAGCATATTTGCTTTTGCACATAAACCCTTTCCAAATAACTCTAAACTTAAATGTTTACCTGTTATTTCACTTTCTTTCTCTATTTCTTCTCTTGTCTTTTGTGAAGTAGAGATAGATGTATCTTTAAGTTTTATCCATGAAAAGAAATGCTCCCAAGGAGCATTAAACGCCCCAACTCTCGTCTGAATTCCATTTGAAATGCCAACAAACAAATTATACCAAAACAATTGTGGAATGTCTCTTTGATAATCTTTTAGGTTTTTATCATAGCCCACTTTCACCTTCTCTGTAGCATTCTTTAACTCAATCATTACCAAAGGCAAGCCATTTACATAAAGCAACAAATCAGGACGACGTGTCGGCTGTGAATATTCAATACTAAAGTTTTGATATAGAATACTTAACTGGGACACTACAACAAAATCATTATTGTCTGGTTTATCAAAATCTAAAACCTTTACATAATCATTCTCTTCTTTTCCATTTTCACTTTTATACTTAACTGGAACACCTGATCTAATAAGTTCATATACTTCCTTATTAGCCATTACAGGAGTTAAGGATGCACGGCTTTTTGTTAATTCACCAATTGCAAATTCAATCTGTTGCATTGGAACAGCTGGATTTAACTCAATCAACTTTTTTCTTAAACGATCTTTAAGCACAACGTCTTGTAAACTATCTCTTCCTATTAGCTTTTTCTCCCAAGCATTAATATGTTCATATCCAAGAATCATTTCAAAGAATTGAATGTCTGCGTCTTCTATATGTTGTTCGTTTAAGTATGCCATAGTTTTATTTTTTTGGACTTAAATCAATAATCAAGTTTTTTCTTATAATTTCAATTTCATCACTATTTAATGTTTCATTTAAGGACTCTACCAATTCTTCTTGTCTTGGCTGACCAAATGTCAAACGATATATAGCTAAGGTTTTTTTTAAGTTTTCGTATTTCTTTACATCTTTTGAAAATGGATGTAAAGGTACTCTTCTTTCAATACTAATCCCCAAGTTATCATTTAAATGCCAGAAAGGAATCATATCATTTTTCTTTTCTTTTTTTGCATCCTTCTCTGCTAAAGCAAACAGTTCACTCCAAATATCGTCTGAATCAAAAGAAATACACTCATTATATTTTTTTACAATATTTTGCCGAATAACAAGTCCTTTATATCTATTAATCCTGCCTTCTCTTTGTTCTATATCAATAGCGTTTGATGGGAGGTTCCAATGTGTGATTTTTCTACAATAATAATGAAAGTCTAGACCTTCTTGTCCTATTGATGTAGAGGCAAGTACAAATGGTCTAAACGGAGAATTAAAAGCATCTCTTATATTTACAATACGATTTTCTCCACTAGCACTTTCTATTTTTTGAGTACCAAAATTTAATGCAAAATGAGCACGTAATGATTTCTTATCCCTACTACTATCGGATAATGTATTCTTTGTTTCTATAGATATCGGTGAACTCCTAATACTCATTACTTCATTAAATTGCTCAGCAAGTTTCTCAATATCCTTATTGAAACCCCCATTATCAAAAAGCATATATGCATACTCATCTATTAATGACTGAATATTTCCAGATAATGAATAAAGAATAGTATTATACCAATATCCTTTTTTACTATTGTCTTTTGTATTAGACCTTATTATTGAAATAGATTCCGGTTTATTAAACAAAGTAAAGAAACCTTCAGCTATATGATAAGAAGCTTTAACTATATCTAAGACTGAAATATCTTTAAATAAATTTTTCAATGATCTATTTGCTGTAATTGCAGGAGATGAAATAGACAATTGAGCTAATACATGTGGCAAATCTTCAGGCATTTTACCTAATTCTAATTCTTTAGGCTCATCAAAAGCGGTTCGGAAATGCTTAATATGTGCATCTTTACCTTTGCTGTTTCTCTTCTTATCATCTTTATCTTCAGCATCAACAGTAATACTTCTTCCGTCTAACCTAGATTTGAGCCATTCTTTAATTTCACCAGAACTATTTGAAACTTTATCTAGAAGCAATGGAGCCACCCAGTACCAACGAGGATCTATTGTATCTTTTTTTTGAAATCCTTTTATACCTTCTAGCTTTTCAGATATTCGAGTTTCTATATTAGTTAGTAGAGACTCATGATTATTGTATTGATTAATATTCTTTATGCCTATAATTTCTGACAAACTCACTGACGGATATAATATACAGAAATTATACATATTATTAACTTCTCCATTTGTTAAACTAAAAGTTAATAAAGGTCTAGGAAATCTTTTTTTTAGAAAATACTTACGTTTACTTTTTTCTCTCAAATCTGTTGTATCCTCTTCCCCAATTGTTAAACGTTCAGCTTCATACGATAATATCGATGATAATGCCCTAGGCACCATCGCCCAACTTGAGAATACTAAAGTTTTAGAATAGTTCAATGAGTTTTCATAAGCACCATAAGGCTCGTAATAGGG
>WFNC01000030.1 GCA_015488785.1 Flavobacteriales bacterium
CAAATAGATATTGAAATGCGCCAAATAAATAATTTTATTATCACATATACTTCTTCAAATAAAATCACCATAGCTAAGGCTATGCTGATTTTATTTTCATTGTCTATGTAAAAATAAATTTTATTTTTTTTAGGCGTATTTCAATACCTAATTGGTATAAAACAACAGTATTACTGACCTAGAGTGTTCTTCAGTGAACCTTAGTTAAATAATGAAAAAGAATACATCAATGATGGTAAATTTGAAATAGATAATAACAATATTGAAAATGCTATTAGACCTTTAGCTATCGGTAGAAAAAACTACCTTTTTGCAGGAAGTCATGAATCAGCTCAAAATATAGCTATGTTTTATAGCTTTTTTTCACTTGTAAGACGCACAACATTACCCCACATACTTGGTTGTGTGATGTTTTGAATAGAATACCTGAGCATAAAGTCAATAAACTTCATGAATTACTACCCCAAAATTGGAAATCGCTAGAACACGAGGTGTAGCATACCGGACGCTTACCCTCTTTCTACTTTTACACGCTTGATATACGTACCTAATGCTTCTCCTAAATACGCCTTAATCATTCTATGAAAATGATGTTTAGATACCATCGCAATTGATGCTATTTTTTCTAAATCTAACTTTTCATCTAAATGAAAATGAATGTATTTTAAGACTTCATTAAATCGTTGAAAATAGGGTTCCATATTATTGGGCTTGTAGAGATCAAGAAAATTGAACTTTAAGTATGTTATACCTTTTCAAAATAAACTTTCACATCATCTTTAAAAAAACGATCGATTAAAGTTGTTTTTATGATGTATTCATTATTTTCAACTTCTTTTACTTCTATTTTTTTGTTTCCAGAAATGTAAGGGCAATCCAAAGCTCGTTTATATATTTCTTGTCTTGATAGCTTCGAATGAATTTTAATTGGTTCAGATCTGTTACGATTAGATTTGTCCGTTTTCTTTAAAATTGAATTTTTTAATTGAAAGTTTGGTATCGAAATTACTTCACCGTTATTATTTTTTAATTGAGTATCTGCAAACCCAATTTTGATTAACGTACCTAAAACTTCATTGGTAGCTATTGATTCTCCTACAGTTAATTCATTGTTAAACTTAATGATTATTCCAGAAAAGATATTGCGCCAATAATTCCATCCTAATCCCAATATGATTGCTAGGAATGTTAAGGTCGTATAAGTATTAAGCCTTAGTAGTGTTACAAAAAAAGTAGTAGAAAATATAAGCCAACTTATTATTTGTATTCTCAGCCAATTCTTTTTTATCAAAGATTCTTTATTTGTCAATAAAGGAAATATGTAATTCTTTATAATTTTAAATATAAAAAATAATAGAAAACCAAAACCAATGTATAAGAACACTTGGTATAGTTTTACGTCGCTTATGTAATCGTTCATTTTTTTCTAGTTTAGTATTGTTAATTCTTTCATCCACTCTTCTATATAATGTTTTAGAGAAGCTTTTATTTTGTATTCTCCTTCAATGTTTTTAGAAATTAACCCTGTTTTTTCTAATTCTTTCAAAGCGCCAGTCACCCAATCTGCATGATTAAATAGAACTTTTAATTGATTGTTTTTTAAGCTTCCGTGCATAATGAATGCGTAAAGAAGAGCTTTCCAATATGGGCTATCTGTATTAGGGAAATAACTGTATTCGGTTCTTGTTAAGTATAGATTATTTTCTTCATCTTTCTTAATGTAACTTTTCCAAATTCCTAAAGCTACACCAATATTCCCCTCTGATTTACTATATATTTCATTGAATAGCGCATCTGTTCGTTTTGCCGTTTCTATAAGAGAATCTTTATACCATATCGTGGCATTAGCTGTTTTATGCCTGTTCATTATAATTGATTTTAGTTCCGATCGAGTTGCAGGAGCTATAATTATGTTTGTCAATAATTCTTTTTCGATACTAGAGACTTGCTTTATTATTTCATAACTAAACATATTACAAGTAATTACAAAGTAATGTTTTGTACCAAATTTTTCAATCAATAGCGCTAAATAATCAATAGCTTTATGACCTCCTTTTGTTTTGATCCACCATTGCTCTAAGTCTTCTATAATATAAACAGTTTTCTGGTTTGTTTGATTTATAATTGATTCTGCTGTACCTTTCTTATCATAGGCTTGTTGAAATGCTAAATGAATATCTTTACTTTCATAGCACTGATTTTTGGGAGGCGTTAGATATACCTTCTTAGCAGAGATCATTGTATCGACAATTGATTCCACAAAGAATGTTTTTCCAACCGAAGATTCTCCTAGTATCATTATAGCTCCACTAACTCCGCTGTCTATTCTGCTGAATGCATTTTCTGCTGATTTTAATGCAGGACTTCTATATTTTGGATTTACTCTCCCTAAATGACTCCCTGTAAAAAGCCTTTGGTAGTAATAAGATAGCTCTGCCTCTACACCTTCGTTAAAATTCAAAGCGTTTACAAAATTATTAGTTAATTCGATGTCGCTTAAAAAATGTTGATGTTCTTTTATGAATTTAATCGTATCGACATCTCTTTTCTTTTGCGAAATAAAACTCGTTATTTCTTTATATTTTTCATGAATTATTTTGCTCTTGTCATCGCTCCATTCCTGAAATTTAGATTTATGAATCGCTCTCAACGAAACTTTTGAGTATGAAGCTAAAGATTCTAAAATATGACGAGCATCTAAATCTATTATTGTTGAATGTATATAGGTGTTTAGACTAAAAATGAAGCTATTTTCTTCTTTGTCTAAGTTGTTTGAACAGTCGCTTAATTTTGCTTTTGCATTCAATAAATTTTTCTTAAATTCTTCTTTGTTCTCGTCTGTTAATGGTTCGCTTATAATGTATTTGACTAAATTAGAGAAGTTGTACAATTCTTCCGACATTTCTTTTGATGCCAATTCTAACACATCAATTGAGTCTTGTAAAGGCGCTAGATAAGTTGATTTTAAGATAAAACTTTCAATACTAGAAAGGCTAATTTCAACATCTTTCACCTCTTCATTTTGGCAAGTTTGTAATTCGTTATACGATTCCGAAGTCATCAATGTGACAAATTCAGGGGTGTTGGAAATAGACATTATTCGGTCTCTTTCTATTTTTAACTCGTGGTTCAAATCTATCAATAAAACTTCTTCAGCTAATTTGTCTAACGTTTTATTCTTATAGGCTGTTAAATCTTCATTTTCAAAATTATTAATAACATAATCCAACACTTCTTTAAATGATGTAATATCACTTTTTTGAGTCTTAAAAGCGAGCCTTTTTATTTTCTTTTTTATTAATTCATTAACTCCAAATGTGGCAAGTTTTGTTTTTCCTAAACTAAGGTTAGCTATAAATTGATTGTGTGCTAAAACCTGGTTTCTAAACCAATTTTCCGAAAAGTTTAAAATGTCTTCTTCTAATTTATCGATCGATTTTCGTTTAGTTTTCTTCTTTTTAATGTTTTCGATAAACAATTTGTTCTCAAAGTTCATCGCTATAGAATTACAAACTTCCCGTTCCGAAATATTTAAAGTATCTACTACTTCTGATTCCATTTCACTGCAAACTCGTAGCGAATTTTTAAACAGTTCTTGAATTTTGTCTTTAAATACATCAAAAACAATGGTATTATCTTCTTCTTTATTTAGTTTTTCAACAAATACAAGTAGCTCTTCGTTTAGTTTTTCACTTAGGTCATTTACTAATCTAAAGTTTTGAAGTCCTAAATTATAAAGCGAACTTTTAAAATTTGGTAAAATTACAGTATCATATTTCGATTTTAAAATAGCGTACCATGGCAATCTTTTTTTCTTTCCGTTTTGTTTGAATGTTAGTTTGTTGGGTGCTGTACTTAGGTGTTTTTTTCTTTCTAGGTGAATTTCTTTCAATGTATTTTTTAACAACGATTCTGTTTCTACTAGATTGCTATTTATTAAAGGAAACGATAGCTCGCTAACCTTTGTAAGAAAGAGCTGTAA
>WFNC01000031.1 GCA_015488785.1 Flavobacteriales bacterium
ATAGAAAAAGATACGCTTGTAAAGTTCAATTTATTAAAAAACTATAAAACAGGAAGCGAAACAAACAATTGGATTGCAATATTGAGAACAGATAAATATCAAAAAACACTTTCAAAAAAAGAAAAGAAGAAAAGAAAAAAATTAAAAAAGAAGAAGAAATTACCCACAAGTAAAGGTTCTATCTTAACACTATACAATCCTCTTACAGATTACAAACAAGATATCGAATTCGTTAAAAACTATACCGTTAGTCACGACGGAAAGACTATTTTTTGGAATACCGTTCTTACTTATTCAGACTCGATAGATTCTACACATATTTATCGTTTCAACACGCAAGAAATGAAAACCGTAATGCTACAAACACATTTAGGAACTACAACAAACCTCGTTTCTTCTTGGAATGGAGATCAACTCACTTACTTAGCTTCTTCCGATACTGGAGATGTTAAAGTACATCAATTATTTTATTGGAACAGTCAGTTCTCAACAGCTAAAATGATTGTCGATAGCCTAGATTCAAATTTCTCAATAGCTAAAAGTGTTAGCACCAATCAGCAACCTTATTTTTCGGAGAATGGAAACTACTTATTTTTTGGAGTTGGAACAAAACCAAAAGTTGAACCAAAAGATACCCTAACAGAAGATGAAAAGTATAATTTAGATATTTGGAGTTGGACCGACAATCGTTTGCAACCACAACAGTTGAAAGCATTAGATCGAGATAAAAAACGAACAGATTTATTTATTTACAATAGTATTACAGAAAAAACAACCCAACTTACAGACAGTTCGCTAATCATTAGAACGCACAATAAGTGGAACAATAATAAATATTTACTCCTATCTTCCCAAACACCATACTACAAAGAACTATCGTGGGATGGGTGGTATTTTGATTATTACCGCTTGAACATCGAAACAGGAGAAAAAGAGCTTTTGAAAAAACACTTTGACAGTCGATTTCAGTTATCTCCCTCAGGAAATTTTGTTGCTTATTATTCAAAAATCGATTCCGCTTGGTTTTCGATTGACATTGAAAACAATAAAGAAACTAGGATAACTCAGAACAAGTTTTATTATGTTTTGAATTTCGACACACCAGGAAATCCTAATCCTACAGGAGGAGTTCGATGGAACAAAGATGAAACAGCACTCCTAATACCAGGTCAATACGATTATTGGGAAGTAAAAATAGATGGAACATCTGAAAAAAGAATAACCAAAGGAAGAGATAATAATATTTCTTTTTCTTATTGGAAAGTTAGTGACAAAAAAATAAAATATTACGATTTAGAATCAATAAATTATTTCATAGGAAAGAACAAAAAAACAAAATCAGAAGGAGTCTGGAGGTTGAACAATAGAAAAATTATTTTATTAGCTAATTACAATAAAAAAATATATCGTCTAAAAAAAGCAGAGCAAACAGACTCTCTTCTCTTTAGCCTTATGAGTTTTCAAGAATACCCTGAATTACAATTAGGAAATTTAAGTTTTGAAAACTCAAAAACAATTTCCAATACCAATCCTCAGCAAAAAGACTACAATTGGGGAACAGTCGAATTGGTTCATTGGAATAGCTTTCACAACAACGATTCTTTGACAGGCTTACTCTATAAACCAGAAAATTTTGACAGCACAAAAAAATATCCAATGCTTGTTTACTTTTATGAAAGATACAGTGATCGTTTACATTATTATTACAAACCAAAACCTACCGCATCTATTATTTACCCAACAGAATATGCTAGTAATGGTTATATTGTTTTTATTCCAGATGTGAAATATGAAGTAGGACATCCTGCTCAAGGAGCTTATGATTGCATTGTTTCGGGAACCGATTATTTAATTCAAAACAACTCTTATATTGATTCAACTAGAATTGGAATACAAGGACAAAGTTGGGGAGGTTATCAAGTTGCTCAACTTATTACAATGACCGACAAATATAAATGTGCCATGGCAGGAGCTCCTGTTAGCAATATGTTTAGTGCTTACGGCGGCATACGCTGGGGAAGTGGATTAAGTAGAGCATTCCAATACGAAAATGGTCAAAGTAGAATTGGAAAAACAATTTGGAATGCTCCAGAACTTTATATTGAAAATTCTCCAATATTTCATTTAAACAAAGTCACAACTCCCCTACTCATTATGCACAACGACAGAGATGGAGCGGTTCCTTGGCATCAAGGAATAGAATTATTTACAGATCTTAGAAGATTGCAGCAACCCGTTTGGATGTTTAATTACAACGGAGATCAACATAATTTAAGAAAATTAGCAAACAAAAAAGATTTAAGTATTAGAATGAAACAATTCTTTGATTTTTATCTAAAAGACGAAAAACAACCTGCTTGGATGAAGTTGGGCAGACCTGCTCTTGTAAAAGAGAAAGAAGACCGCTACTAGAATTTACTTTTCTTTTGATGCTCATACCAAATAAACATCAAAATTATCGTAATTTTGAAAAATAATTATGCCTGACAACATTCTCCAAAGAAAAATAATCCACGTTGATATGGATGCTTTTTATGCATCGGTAGAACAATTGGACAATCCTGAACTTAGAGGAAAACCAGTTGCTGTTGGTGGAAGTGGAGACAGAGGTGTTGTAGCAGCAGCAAGTTACGAAGCTCGAAAATTCAATGTCCGTTCTGCTCTTTCTGGAAAAATTGCAAAAGAGCGTTGTCCTCACTTAATTTTTGTAAAACCTCGTTTTGAACGTTACAAAGAAATTTCGAACCAAATTAGAGCCATCTTTTTAGAATACACCGATTTGGTAGAGCCGCTATCTTTGGACGAGGCTTATTTAGATGTTACCGAAAACAACTTCAACAATCCTTCTGCAAGTCTTATTGCAGAAGAAATTAGAAATAAGATTTTTGAAAAAACAGGATTGAGAGCTTCTGCGGGTATTTCTGTCAATAAATTCTTAGCTAAAGTTGCTTCTGATATCAATAAACCAAATGGACAAAAGACAATAAAACCAAAAGAAATACTTCCTTTTCTAGAAGAATTACCAATTGCAAAATTCTTTGGAGTCGGAAAAGTTACCGCTCAAAAAATGTATCGCCTTGGAATTTACAAAGGCTTAGATTTAAAGAAAAAAACAGAAGAAGAATTAACCACGCTCTTTGGAAAATCGGGAAAACATTATTACAACATCGTAAGAGGAATTCAGTACAGTCAAGTTACGCCGAACAGACTTAGAAAATCGATTGCTGCCGAACGAACCTTTCTGAATGACATCTTTACGCATCAAGAAATAAACGATGCTTTAAAAGACATTGCCCAAGAATTGGAGCGAAGAATGTTGAAAAACAAAACCAAAGGAAAAACAGTTACTTTAAAAATAAAATACAATAATTTCACCGTTCAAACAAGAAGTAAGACGATTGAAGACTATATCAATCTAAAAACAGATTTCTACCCTATTATTATGACTTTATTGAATCAAAGTCAACTCCAAAACCCAGTAAGACTTTTTGGTATTTCGTTCAGTAATTTGGACAATCGAGAAACTGAACGCAAATGGATTCAACTCAAATTTAATTACCCCAACCAATTAAAAATCGATTGAGGTATAATATTTTAGTTACAATAAACTAAACAGTCGTTTTAGAGAATTTAATTCCTAATTTTCGTTCTATGTTAGTCATTGATGGTCTTTCTTTTTCGGTTATAAAAGCCAAAGAAATTCCTTTTTTACCTGCTCTTGCAGTTCGTCCACTTCTGTGTGTGTAATATTCTGTTTGTACTGGCAATTGTAAATGAAGCACAAAACCTAAATCTTTTACGTCAATCCCTCTTGCAGAAACATCAGTCGAAACTAAGACTTGAAGCGTTTCATTTTTAAAGGCACGCATAACTTTATCTCGCTCTTTTTGCGTTAAATCTCCTTGCAATGCGTCTGTCGAAACGTTTTTAGCAACCAGTTGTTTTGCCAATGTATTAGCGTGTGATTTCGTATTACAAAAAATTATACCTCTTCCTCCTTCTTGAGCTTTTATAAACTCAACCATGTTGTGCAATTTCTGAGCTTCAGAACAAACCATGTATTGGTGAGATATGTTTTCATTTACCAAACCATAACTTTTCACTACAATTTGTTTCGGATTTTTAGACATGTAGCTATTCACTATTTTTTGAACCTCTTTACTCATCGTCGCAGAAAAAAGCCATGTTTTTTTACTATTAGAAGTCGTAATCAAAATCTGGTCCAATTGACTTTTAAATCCCATACTTAGCATTTCATCTGCCTCGTCCAAAACTACCGTTTTAACATCACTCAAATTAACCACTTTCTGATTAATCAAATCAACCAATCTTCCTGGTGTTGCGATTATAATATGAGTCGGTCTTCTTAACCTTCCGATTTGAATATCAATTTTTTCACCACCATAAACCGTTTCCAAAAACACTTTATTCGATGCATATTTTGTAAACTTAAACAATTGTTTTTTTATCTGCTGAACCAACTCTCTTGTTGGAGCTAAAATTAACCCTTGTACATTTCTATTACTCGAATCAATTTGTTGAATCAACGGTAAACCAAACGCAGCTGTTTTTCCAGTTCCCGTTTGAGCCAATCCAATAAAATCTTCTTTTACTTTTATTAAATATGGAATCGCTTGTTCTTGAATTTCTGTAGGCGTATGAATTCCTAACTCTTCTAATCCTTCAATCAAATCTGCTTTTACTCCTAATGCTTTAAAACCTCCCATAATTAATTTATTCTTTTTTGCGAAATTACTATAATATACTCAAACCAAGTAACTTTTATACTGCTTATTTAATAAACAATACTCAATTTTATAATTTGGGCGTTCGAGCGGGCTGTCCACTATATCTTTTTTCTGAAAAAGAAAAAAGGATGCCGTTCCCATCCCTAACGCTTTTCTTTGTATGGTTCTACCAAGTTTAATAAGGGTAGCATAATATAGAGATACCCCAAAGTTTAATCCTATAATTATTGTTTTTTGTAAAATGTACAATGTATTATGTACAATGTTGTTTTTGATTCTAAATTCATTAAACACAAAAAACTTATCCTTTTTACGAAAAACTAAATTG
>WFNC01000032.1 GCA_015488785.1 Flavobacteriales bacterium
AAAAAAGATTGTTAAATAATAGATTCCTGTAATAATAAAAACAACTCCTGCTACTGTTCGCATTACTTTTTCAATTTTAGTAATCTTGTTATAAAATGCTCCAACTTTCCCCGCTGTGAAAGCTAATAAATACGTAAAAAGTATTACAGGTAATCCTGTTCCGAATGCAAATATAATGGGTAAGTACAAACCGTCTGCTGATGATATAGTCATAGGGATTAACATTCCAAAATACAATGCTCCACTGTAAGGGCAAAAAGCTAAGGCAAAGACTACTCCGATTAAGAAAGAACCCAAAAGTCCTTTGTCTTTAAATTTTTCGGTTAACTTTTCTTGAAAAGTAGATTTTCCTAAAAAATTAAGTTTAATAATATTCAACATGATTAGTCCAATTATAATTAATAAAGGGCCTAATATTTTTTCTCCATTTTGACTGAGTAATTTAGCTACATTAAATTTGCTCGCTCCAAAGTAGAGTATTAAACCTATTGTTGTATAACTGAATGCTCGCCCTAAGGTGTAAGTTAGTCCACTCAAAAATACTTTTTTAGGGTCGCTTATATTTTTTGAAATAAATGCAGTAGCAGTAATGTTTGTAGCTAAAGGACAAGGGCTGATTGCAGTTAAAATCCCTAAGAAAAATGCACTTATAATTACAAAATCGGAATGATATGCGATATCGTTTAAATAGTCTAACATTTTTATTTTATTTTATTTAAAGCCGTTTCAATATCTTTTTTCATTTCGGTTTCAAAATCGTCTGTGTCTATTTTTTCAAAAGCCCAATTGGTTAAATCTTTAACATCTTGTTTTTTTCCATCTTTAAAAACAGTAAAAGCTAGAGTAGTTCCAAAAGCTCCGTATTCTTCAACTAATTTTTGGTTTTCTTCTGCTTCACAATTGTACAAATCAAAGGTGATTGTTCCGTTATCAAATTCGTTTTGAAAATACTTGTGAATAATTTCTTTTGTAGCATTTTCAATTGCAATGCAAGTAACGCAACGG
Organism: Flavobacteriales bacterium; assembly: GCA_015488785.1. Taxonomy (GTDB): domain Bacteria; phylum Bacteroidota; class Bacteroidia; order Flavobacteriales_D; family Parvicellaceae; genus S010-51. The sequence goes on from WFNC01000032.1 coordinate 1,006, forward strand.
TGTTCGCTATGAAAATCATAAATCGCTAAATGATCTTTTATAGGTTTATTATCTGTTACCTCAGTGGAATGATTTGACGCTTCGTTATGTTTGTTTTCTTCGTTAGAATTACTGCTACAAGCAAACATTAAACTACTTAGTGCTATGACGGTTAAAAATTTTAGTGTTTTCATATTTTTTTTAGTTTTGGTTACAATTAGATTTGTTTTTGTTGAGTATATCTGTTTTGGTGTAATCGTTTTTTAAAACAGGATTCCATTCAAAATTAGTAATTTCTTTTACAGTAAAGTTATCTTTTGGGTTTTCGGTCAATAATTTTTCTGAAAAGTCATCTTCCAGTTGTTTTAGTTTGTCTAAATCACAAGCAGGAAGTTCGCCTTGAACTGCTTTAGCTCCAAGCTGATCAATTACGGCAGGTTTTACTCCTTTATTCATGTTTACAACTACTGTTTTTCCATTGTCTATACGTTGTACCACATAAATTCCTTCAATATCATTAGACACATAAAACGAATTAAATTGGTAACGACCACCTGTAATATAAACTGCAGCATCGGTTAAACAAGGCGATCCTTTACTTACAATTCTAGTATTGGTTCTATCTATAATGCCATCAGGATAAAGCACTTTAAAACCCTCTTGTAAACCTAAAAATCCAGTTACTAAGCCATCGCATAAGTGTCCATGAAATTTTTCTAAATCTTCTAACGATAATTCGTGCTCTAAGCCTAACCTTCCTTTAGAGAAGTCGGTATCGACTACTTTTATAGTAGGTTGAACACTCTCTTTTATTTCTTCTGTTTTGCTATTATTTTCCATTTTATTTTCGTTTTTAGGAGCTTCGTTGCACGATATAAAAACGAAAACAAAAGAGGTGATTAAAATTAAAGTTCTCATTTGCTTTCGTTTTTTGTTAAAAATTCTATTGTTCCATTCAATTCCGAAACTTTTGCCAAAGTATTGGTGATTGTTCCAAATTTCAAGATATTTTTATGTAATAAATGCAACTTTTTTTCTTCCATATCCGATTCTACTTGTAGCTTATAATCAATTTTAGACATAAAAGGAGGATTATCATTTCTAACTCCTTTTATATTTATTTTGGCTTGTGTATAATCGTATTTTAGAATTTCAGAAAAGCGTTCCACATTTTTAAGCATACAAGCAGCCAAACTACTTAAAAGCAGTTCGGCAGGGTTTGGTAAATTATCTTGTCTGCCAGCTGATGCGTCAAAACTAAAAGTCGAATTATTAGCTTCAACTAAAGCTTTTCCATCTTTTTTACTCTGTGCGGTTATTTGATATTCTAACATATTTTTTGTTTTTATAATCTTTCTTTACTGATATTTTTAAGTATCTCTTTTACATTTCTTTTTACGCTAAAAAAGCGAATTAATCCTAACACTAAAATAAGTAAGGATAGAATAATGAAAACATAACCGATGACAATTAGGTTATTCAAATATTCTATTTTTAATATAGCAAAACCTGAGCTTAAAAAAACCATGAAGGTTCTCATATAAGCCAACATAGATCTTTCATTTGAAAGATACGTCATTTCGACAGTTAGCAAGTCATTTAAAGGAAGTTCGTCTTCTTTCATAAATTAAATTGGAATTAATTAAAAGGAATAAATTTGTCTTTATCTGTTTTAAACCACGATAATATTTTTTCGGTAGCTTTCATAGAAAAATCGGGAGGCATGTGTCCTTTTGTATAAAAATAATAACTGTCAAATCCCCATTTCATCATGTGGGCAAAAGGGCTATGGAATGCTAAGTCATTTGTTCCGTTATATAAATGATCCGAATAAATTAGAGTAGCATCAGTTCCTCCCATATTCATAATACAAAAAACATTAGGTTCAAAATCTATTATTTCTCCTTCTCCTTTAATTTCTTTCATAATGGCCGAAACTGCAATGTCTGCTTGATGAATAGCAATGTGTCCTAGTTTTGGTTGAGCTAGCGCATTAATATCTCCAACAGCATAAATAGCGTCATAATCTAAATGTTTCATTGTTTTATCGGTTGGAATAAAACCTGCTTCATCACCTAAACCAGAATCTTTATAAAGTGGGAATGTTTTGTAAGGCGGTATTATGATTGCTAAATCACAAGGCATTGAAGTTCCATCTTCATATTTTATTTCATTTTTTGTAATTTCAACAATCACTTTATTATTGTGAAGCGAAATGTCTCTTTTTTGCATTACTCCACCAACTTTGTTTCTTACATGATCACCTATGTCTTCAAAAAATATTTCGCCTGGTGTAAATACTTTTATGGTGCTTTGATCTCTTAAGTTTTTATGTCTTAAATGATAATCTAGCATAAACATCGCTTCTCCAATAGGTCCTTCACATGGAGCAATTAATTGAGGTGCTTTTACTCTTGTTCCAAAAACTGATTTTGCTGTTCCAATTACTACATTTCCCCCTTTAAAATCTTTAATTTCCTCCCATAATTTTACCGCATGATGTTCATCACACATGGAGTTTCCAAATTCGTTAAATCCTTTAATGGCATCAAATGCTTTATAAGCTCCAGTTGCAATGATTAAATAATCAAAGTTAATTTTAGCACCATTTTTAAGGTGAATATGTTTTAATTTTGGATTAATTTTTATGACTTCATCATTGATGTAATGACCGTGATGGTGTTCTACAATTTCTTTTAAGTCAATTAATACTTTTGAAACGTCTTTACCTGAAAAAGCCACTTCTGGTAGAGATGGTTTTTCAACAGATTTAGAACGTTTATCAATAATTGTGACGTCTAATTCTTTATGGTGTTTTAATCCATAAAATGCGCGTAGTCCTGCAAATCCTCCTCCAATAATTACTATTTTTTTTGTTTTCATAATTTTATATTATTAAATTAAATTGATTTGATTAACCCAAGTGATTTGTAAATAATTTTGATTGAGCCAGTCGTTATTGTTATTTCTAATCCAGCCTGTGAATAAGTATCCAAATTCAAAGCTATGATTTTTATTTATTTTATATCCAATTTGTGCTGCCGACCAGTTTTCACTGTATTTAAATTGTTTTTTAGTATCAAAAAACAATTCGACATAACCTGTTAAATAGTACTTCTCAGTTACCGTATATTTTCCACCAATTAAATACCTCAATCTGTGTTTAAAATTGGTTTGATTAGTCAACTGATTTTGAATAAAGCGTTCGTCAAATCTTAAACGTTGTTTTAATTCAAATTTATTAAATGGTAGTTTTAAGGTTAGTTGTTGAAAGATTCTGTTTTCATTGGTGTAGTTTGTTTCAAATGGTTCTGATCTTTGGTAAACATAAGAAGCAGTTGCGCTTAATTTTGAATTGATTTGATAATTTACTCCTAATTCGGCATAGGTTGATAAAAACCGAGCTTTGTCTGCTTGATTAATTTCTCTACTATTATAAGGTTTAATAGCTGTGAATAAATAAGCATAAGAACTCCATTTCTCATTATATTTAATGGATTGATCAATTGTTGGAAAAATACCTACATAATTAATGTTTTGTGCATTTACATTAATTGCTAAAATTGACAATATGATGAGTAATTTTGTTTTCATTTTTGTTAGCTTAAAGCTATTTTAATACTTCTTTAGGTACTGTAATTTTGTTTCGTCCTTTTTTGTGTGTTTATTCCTCGCAAGCTTCTTTTTTAGTTTCAAACTCTAAAGTACTGTGTGTAATGTTGTGCTCTTTTAGCTCTTCTTTTATTTTTCTTTTAATAATAGGAATATTTCCTAAGTCATCAATAGAAACATGACAAGTTAATCCATTTTCGTTTGTACTAATACTCCAAATATGAATGTGGTGAATATTATTTACTCCTTTTATATCAGTTAAATGGTGTTTTATTTCTTTTGAATCAATGCTGGAAGGTACACCATCAAGTATTCCAATAACACTATCTTTAAATAAACTCCAAGTAGAAAATAAAATAACAACTGCTACAATTATAGAAACAATTCCATCTACAAAATACCAATCGGTATATTTAATGATTAAGCCTGCAATTACAACACCTAAAGACACTAAGGCGTCTGCCATTAAATGCCAATAAGCTGCTTTTATATTCAAATCGCTATCTTTTTTGTTTCGAAAAAGGAGAGCTGAAGTAAAATTAATTCCAATACCAATACTCGCAACAATCATTATTATATTTCCATTGGTTGGTACTGGGTGCATTATGTGTTGTATGCCTTCCCAAGCAATTGCTCCAATTGCAAAAGCCAATAAAATGGAATTAATAAAAGAAGCTAAAATAGAACCTTTTTTGAAGCCATAAGTAAAGGTGTTGTTTGCTTTTACTTTTAATAATCGGAATGCTAAAAAAGCCAATAATAAACCTGAAATATCTCCAATATTATGTACAGCATCTGATAATAAAGCGGTAGAATGTTGTTGCCAGCCATACAACAACTCTATCACAACATAAATACTATTGAGTATAATGCCAATAATAAACGAACGATTTATATCACTTGCTGTTAATGAAGGAGTTGTATGGTTGTGACTGTGTGCCATTTTAATTGTGCTCTATTTTTATTTGAGTCGCATTTTCAATATTATCGGTAACAGGACATCTTTCTTCTGTTTCTTTCAACCAATCATCAATCTGTTGTGGTGTTGCATTTTCAAAATTAGGCTTTACATTGACGACTACTTTTTGGAATCCTGCTCGTTCGTCATAAGAACAACCAATAAAAGTACAAGGATTCATTTTTCCTTCTATTTTTATTTTCATTCCATTTAGTTTTAATCCTTTTTGTTTAGCTACTTCGTGTCCTGTAACGTTTAAGCAACCGGCAAGCGACATTAATAAGACTTGAATTGGACTAGGTCCTTGGTCTGTACCTCCCATTGGTTTGGGTTCATCAATTACCATCTGGAATTTACCTGATTTTAAATTCATACGGGTAGCAGATTCACTTTGAGCGTGAACAGTTACATTTACTTCTCTTTTGTTTTCCATTTTATTTTATATTTTTATTTTTGAACTACATTTCTATGAAATAGAAATATCATTTCATATTTTTTGTTTGCGTTAGGGGTAGAAACGGCATCCTTTTTTGTTTTTTCAACAAAAAAGATATAGTGGATGACC
>WFNC01000033.1 GCA_015488785.1 Flavobacteriales bacterium
CAACAAATAGTTTAAGCCGACCCCCAAAGCTGCGCGCCTTTTGTGGGAAAGGCGTCCACAAAAGTCACCCAGTTTCGGGGTCGGCTTAACTAAGGCGTTAGGCAAAAGAAAGAAGTGTCCCATTTTGTGGGTAACTAGAGCAAAAAATCGAGTGCCCACTTTACTAATGGGTAATATCAATATAAAAACCATATTGAACGAATCAGTTATGAAGATTAAGAAATCACCTGTTGGTCAATACATACTAGATGGCTTAGGAGATACGGAAAATAGCTACGAAGTTATCGAAGATCTTATTCCTTGGATTGGGCAAATTGTTGTCGCCTTTAATTCATTAGAGGCTTCTTTAGATAGTATTCTTTGTGAAACATTTTCTGATCGATCAGATCAAAAAGGACTCTTAGTTCTTCACTCTATGATGTACTCCACAAAAGTGGATTTGTTCAAAAAATTTAGTGATGACTTCATTAGAACATTTCAATGGCATATCCCAGAATATAAAGAACTTATATCATCACTAAAAGAATGTGGCGTTAATAGAAACAAAGTAATACATGCTAATTGGGGATATACGGATAAAGATGGCTTTACTCCAGTAAAATATAAAGTTGGAAATGATGGCTTAGAGCATGAACTTTGCCAATTTTCTGAAGAATCTCTAATTAAAATTATTAATAAAATTTATCAAACAGAGGAATCACTTGGAGAGTTTGACGAAGAATGTAGCTATCGAGTATCTGACTGGAACAGTAAAACTAAAAACAATGAAAACTTACGAAATAGATCAGAATAAACGCATAGTAAGTGAATGTGGAGCTTAATGAAAAATAGCCTAACAAAACGTTTAAGCCCGACCCCTCAAAGCTGCGCGCCTTTGCGGTGCTTCGCACTTTACCGCAAAGTCACCCAGCTTTGCGGGTCGGCTTAACTCTGCGTTATGTGAAGAAAATGATTATCAATCACGCGTATGGATAAATTAAAATTTCAGTATAAAGCACTTATTACGATGCTAAGCTTAATTACAGTTGCGCCTTTATTTATTGCTATGTTATATGCTCCAGTTGAACCTGATTACATTACTAATATTCAATTCATACAGAACCTTGCCAATATATACAATATCAATCTAAATGAGTGCTTGAAATGCCAAGAAAATGGAATAGTCTTTGGGTTTATGTTTATTCTTATATTCATAGTATTAGTTTTGTTATTATTTTTAATTTCAATATCCATAGTTGCAACTTTACTAAAATTAATATTGGGCTGGTCATTTAAGTTTACATTTTCAATATTGATAAAGAGTAAATACCCTAAAGAATGGCAAAAGCAAAATATATAAAGATAGGGCTCTATTCAAAGAAAACAGAGAAATAACCTCTTAAATTAAAAATAATATCTACCATTGCTAGGCGCATAAAATGTATGCAGTTATTTTTAGAGCGGAAATAAATGAACTTGACGAAAAATATAATTCAACTGCAAAGCATATGAGAGAGCTGGCCATTAGTAAGTATGGGTGCAGTGAATTTATATCAAGAACAGAAGGGAGTCTAGAAATAGCTATATCATATTGGGAAACCCTAGAACAAATACAAGAATGGAAAAATGATAAAGAGCACATAAAAGCTAAACACCTTGGGAAAAGAAAATGGTATAAATCTTATACTGTACAAGTTGTTGAAATAATAAGAGAATATAATGAAATCACATAACAAGGCGTTGCACGCAGACCCAAAAAGTTACGCGCCTTTTGTGGCGCTTCGCTATGATGCCACAAAAGTCACGCAACTTTTCGGTCTGGTGAACTTGGCGTTATGTGTAAAAGGATTCCATAGTGAGTGGCAATATAGAACAAGTGTGGAAGTTTTATGAGTTGATTTGGAATAATTACGATAAAACTACCATTCCAGATATTATTCATGAATCATTCAAATTCAGAGGTTCATTAGGGGAAGAAAAATATGGTCACGCCGGATTCATTGAGTATCTTGATATGGTGCATTTTGCATTAGATAGTTATAAATGCACCATTAAAGAAACAGTAGAAGAAAACTCGAAAGTATTCGCAAGAATGAAATTTTCAGGAATTCACAATAATATATTTATGGGGTTCAAGCCTACGGGAAAGAGGGTCGATTGGGAGGGGGCTGCATTATTTAATTTTGAAAAAGAAAAAATAATAAACCTTTGGGTATTGTCGGATTTGAAGTCACTAGAGATACAACTGCATTAAAATATAAAAGGATAAATTAAACAATGTATGCTGTAATTTTTAGGGCGGAAATAAATGAAATTGATGAAACCTACGAAGAAATGGCTTCCTACCTTAGAGCACTAGCACTTGAAAAATACAGTTGCAGTGAATTTATTTCTGTATCAGAGGGAAACTACGAAATATCAATTTCATACTGGGAAAATCAAGACCAAATTAAAGAATGGAAGCAAGACATAAAGCACCTTGGAGCGCAAAAATTAGGAACTTCAAAGTGGTATACG
>WFNC01000034.1 GCA_015488785.1 Flavobacteriales bacterium
CTTAATGATAGATTGTTTGCTCTTATTCTTGAATTATTGATGTTTTTGGAAAGCATAGGTATATGCTGCGATATTGAGATAACTACCAGTAAATTAATAGCTTACTCGGATAAGTTTGAATTTCTAAGAAATTATCAAATCTCTGAGAACTACCATAAATCAGCAGCTTAAACCAAGGTGCGAAACTTGAGTTATTTATAATAATAACAGATTTTTTTGAAAACAAAATAATAACCATTGAGCAAAAAAATACCTAAATACGACTTTAACAATGCTCAAAACATTGCCTTCGAATTAACATCCATTCGTAATATTCTTAAGAAAAGTAAATCAAAAATTACAGTACCTCATCGGCAAAATTTTTACGGCCTTTTTATTTTTGAAAATTCTTACGGAAAACATTACATCGACTTTAAAGAATACGAAATAAAGAAAGGAACTATATTTTTTATTTCAAACGAACAAGTTCACCATTTTAAAAACATTGATAAAACAGTTGGTAAAGTTATACTGTTTACAAATTCATTTCTTGAAAATGACATTCTAATTGACCAAGTATTTGAGCACAACATTGGTAATCCAAAACTTACTTTAAACACACAGTCAATAGCAGCGTTTAATATTCTAATTGCTCAAATCGATTCAATTTACAATTCTAATAAGAAAGTAAAAGACAGCCTTTTGAGAAAGTTTTTGGAAATTGTATTGTTAGAAATATTTCAAATAAGCCAAGAAAACACAGCTATAAAAAGCACCAATTACTCCCGTTTTATTAAATTTAAGAAAGATTTAAAAACACACTACAAAGAAGAAAGAGGAGTAGCTTTTTATGCAAGCAAACAATACATTAGCACAAAGACATTAAACATTGCAATAAGAGATATTGTTGACAAAAGTGCCAAACAATTCATCAGTGACTATATCGTATTGTTAGCTAAACGAATGCTTGTCAATACCGATTCTAAGATAAATGAAATTGCTTATCAATTAGGTTTTGACGAACCTACAAATTTTGTGAAATTCTTTAAAAACAAAGAAACAATCACACCCTCAATGTTTCAAAAAAGACTAAAATAGAACTATTTTACCTTGTTTATATTAAAAACGTTCCAAAATCACCATTTATTGTAACTTTCCTACCTTTCCAATAAAGCACTTCATTTATACTTTTGTATCATAATTTTAAACAAATAAAAAATAATTATGGTAAAACCAATCTTAGGGAGTCTTGTACTATCGACACTATTATGGTCATGCTCTGCATCACAAAAAAAAGAAGTAATAACAAATAATACAGAAGTAAAAATGGAAACAAAAAGTAACAAAGAAAAAGTAATAGAGTTATTAAACAGTATCCAAAACGGAGATACTAAACCAGTAGCTTATATCAATCAAAAAAACTACAAACAACACAACCTAGCAATTGGTGACGGACTAGCAGGCTTTGGGCAAGTATTAAGTCAACTTCCAAAAGGAAGTGCAAAAGTAGAGGTCATTAGAGCATTTGAGGATGGAGATTTTGTCTTTACACATACAAAGTATAATTTTTTTGGACCAAAAGTCGGTTTTGACATTTTTAGATTTGAAGATGGAGTTATAGTAGAACATTGGGATAATTTACAAGAAATTGCAACAGAAACAGTTTCGGGAAGGACTCAATTTGACGGAACAACAACAATTACCGATTTAAATAAAACAAAGAGCAATAAGGAATTAGTAAAACACTTTGTATCAGATGTATTATTGGGAGCAAACCCATCTAAGATAACAGATTATATTTCAACTAAAACTTATATCCAACACAATCCTAATGTTGGAGACGGTTTATCAGGTCTTGGAAAAGCATTAGAAGAATTAGCTAAAGCTGGAATGCCAATGACATTTAATCAAAACCATAAAATACTTGGAGAAGGTAATTTTGTATTATCCGTTTCGGAAGGAGAATTCTTAAAAAAACACGTAGCGTTTTACGACTTATTTCGAATAGAAGATGGTAAAATTGTAGAACATTGGGACACTATTGAAGAAATCCCTGAGAAAAAAGAATGGAAAAACACAAATGGAAAATTTTAAATGCAAATGTTGTCAAGTTTCATTTGACGATTTAGAATAATATAAAAAGGGGATTTGACATAAAGTTAAATCCCCTTTTATATTATTAAATTTAGGTATTCAACCTGAAAACCTAAACTCAACAGAACTTTAATTTAACAAAATGAGTATTTCCTGTTTCGTTCGGTGTTTCGTTTGTCAATCCCCCTTTATCCCTCCCGTAAAAAAAACGGAACAAGCTATCCGCCAAGAGGGAACTTAATTTCGTTTTTTATTGAAAGAGCTTACCATAAACCAGAGCTAGTTCCAACATCAATTAATTCTACTTCTCCATTATATTTAGCTTCCTTTCCTTTAGTGTCGACAATTTCAATCGTCCACTCATAAAAACCGCTAGGATAATATTTTTTAGATTTTAATCTTCTTCCATCCCAAGGCTTTTCTATTGAAGTAGTTGAATATAACACTTTGTCTTTTTTGTCTTTGATTGTCATTTTATAGCTAGTTATTTTTGCATTTACTCGGACAATAAAAACTGAATTATCTCCATCAGTATTTGGGTAAAATTTATTTGGTGCACTAATATTAAGTTCTTCTTCGTCA
>WFNC01000035.1 GCA_015488785.1 Flavobacteriales bacterium
TTAATGCACCATGTGTTTCTACTATAGCATCGTGTGCTGCTAGTGCTTCAAATTTATTTTCGGCAGTTATAAAAGGTAATTTAGTAAATTCTGCAATTTTTTTAGCAACTAAAACGTCATATCCTTTTGGGGTATTTAGTCCTGTTCCAACAGCAGTTCCACCCAAAGCTAGTTCTGAAAGGTGCGCTAATGTATTGTCTAATGCTTTTAATCCGTGGTTTAATTGAGAAACATAACCGGAAAATTCTTGCCCTAAAGTCAAAGGCGTAGCATCCATTAAATGCGTACGTCCAATTTTTACTACACTAGCAAAGTCTTTTGATTTTTGTAATAAAGTATCTCTTAGTTGCGTAACGCCTGGGATTGTTTTTTCTACAATCATTTTATAACAAGCGATATGCATTCCTGTAGGGAAAGTGTCGTTACTCGATTGCGATTTGTTTACGTCATCATTAGCCGCTAAAACTTTTTCTCCTTCTCCCATTTTACCACCAGAAAGAACTTGCGCTCTATTGGCTACCACTTCGTTTACATTCATGTTACTTTGTGTCCCTGAACCTGTTTGCCAGATTACTAAAGGAAACTGATCGTCTAAATCTCCTGCGATTATTTCGTCACAAACCTTAGCGATTAAGTCTCTTTTCTCTTCCGAAAGAACCCCTAATTCACAGTTAGCGTAAGCAGCTGATTTTTTTAAATAAGCAAAAGCATGTACAATTTCAATTGGCATAGAAGCCGATGGTCCTATCTTAAAATTGTTTCTAGAACGTTCTGTTTGAGCCCCCCAATATTTGTCTGCAGGTACTTTTACTTCTCCAATTGTGTCTTTTTCTATTCTATACTTCATAATATTGATAATTTATTATAACTTTGTGATTAATTAATTAACAAATTTACAAGTTATGTACATAGGATTAGCATTATTTTTAATATTTTTAAGTTTAGCTTTTTGGGTTTTAACATTTTTACTGTCTTTTGTTGGAGTATGGGCAGGTTGGGGTATAATAGCAATGACTAAAGCTAAGTTTTCAAAAAAAGGACTAGACAACGAAGCACAATATAACTAAGGTATTATTTAGAAGGCATTATAAAAACGCTTATTTATAAAGAAACAAAAATGCCCCATCAACAATTGTCGATAGGGCATTTTGCCTAAAACTACTACACACACTACGTTACTTATTCAGCAACGTTAGCTTCTTTATTACTATTTGTAAGGTTTGAAACCTTTTTTGTAATGTCTTCTTTTGTTTCTTTTACTTTAGAAGTAAAATCATTTTTTGCCTCCTTTGCCTTTTCAGTCATTTCAGCTTTTGTTTCATTAACTTTAGAAGTAACATCATCTTTTGTTTTGTTAAATTTTTCTTCTAATTCTTTAATGATTGGGAATTTTTCTTCCAATTTTTCTTTATTTTTATTAAATTCTGTTTCAAAATCTTCTTTAGTAGAATCTACTGTTTTAAAGAAATCTCCTACTATATTCTTACCGTCAGTATCAGCTTTTCTTCCACTTTCAACTAAAGCTTCAAATTTTCCTTTTACTTTTTCGTTTGTTTCTGCTGCTAATCCTAATCCTGCGTAAGCTAATGTCTTAATAAAATCCATATCTGTTTTTTTTATTGTTATCTATATATTACTGAAACCAATTGAATTGGTTTAAATTATTTCTTTTTTGCTACTACTTTCTTTTTTGTTGTAGTTGCTTTTTTTACTGGAGTAGTCTTTTTTACTGGAGTTTTTTTAACTGCAGGTTTCTTTGCGACTACTTTTTTTGCCTTTGTTGCTAGTTTACTTTCTAGTTCAGCAATTTTCTTTTTCAATGCCTCTACTTCGTTATCTTCTTTATTCTTTTTTAAATCAAATTTTGAAGTTAAAGTGTCACTTAATTTATTCCACTTGTTTTCAAATTCATCTTTTGTGTTTTCAGTAGATTTAAAAAAATCATCCATTATTTTTTTTCCTTCAGTATCTGAAATCTTACCTTTTTCAACTAAATCATTAATAGCTTCTTTTACTTTTTCTGAAGTAGTAGTTGCTAATCCAACTCCTGCATAAATAAAATTCTTAATCATATCCATAATACACGTGTTTTTTAAATAATTTGTTTTTCAATGTTTGATTACTACTTGTCAAACAATAAGCCAAAATGAACTAAAACAAATTTAAATGAAAGAAAAACTATTTAAAGCTCTTGTTTTCAAGTGTTTACATCAAGACTAGGGGTTTACTAAGTGTGATTAAAAGTTAATAACAAAAATATATAGGGTGTACTTTCCTTTTTCATAAAGTTAAGTGTCATGACAAACTGTAAAGATTGAATCTTTCGATAGTCGTTTATACTGATTTCAATTTTCTTTTTAAGTAATGAATAATTGAGAAACTATTTGGTTCTAGCTTATTTACATTGATTATTATTTAATAACTTATCGTTTTGTTAATTTAATGTCAAAGAATAAAATATTAATTACCTTTGTTTTTTATACCTTACAATCATCTGTTATGGAATTTTTTAAACGAATAATCTTTGCTTGTTTGATTACCCTCCCTTTTTTTACGAATGCTCAAAATATTGGAATAAATACCACAGGAGCCATTCCTAACGCTTCATCAATTTTAGATGTTTCGTCTAGTAATAAAGGTCTGCTTATACCTAGGGTTAGTTTAAATGATTTAAATAATGCAAATCCTATTACTGGAGCGATTGAATCTCTGCTTGTTTACAATACTAATTCAACTACGGGAAAAGGGTTTTATTTTTGGAATACAACTAAGTGGATTAATTTAACGGACAACACAGGCAATGCTGATGAAGATTGGTATGAAGTTGGAACAACTAATGATCCTGATAACATAAGTGATAATATCTTTTCGATGGGAAAAGTGTCTATTGGAGTGAATACAACCTCAAATAATTTAGAAGTTTCAGGTAATGACGATCCTGTTTCAATCAGGCTTTCTGAAACTACAGGGACTGATAATAATTGGGAACTAAGAGCTTATAATGTGGGATTAGGTACAGGAGATAATCAATTTAGTATTTGGGGAGGATTGGCAGGAGATGTCCAAACTGATCGATTGGTTATTACAAAAAATGGAAATGTTGGGATTGGTTTGGTTGCCCCAGTTGAAAAATTACATATTTCGGGAGGTACAGGTAAAGCAGTGTTAAAAATCGAAGCAGACTCCGATAATTCTACCGAATCTGACCAGGCTTATATTCTTCTTTCTCAAGACGGAGGAACTGTTCAAGCTCATCTCGGATTTGGGAGTACGGAAGCTACTGGTGATATGTTTCGTATCGCTGTTAAAGGTCCAATGGATCCAAATTTAGATTACAATACTTTTGTTATCAATGGACAAAATGGACGTGTTGGAATTGGGACTTCAAACCCTACAAATCCTTTATCTGTTTTTGGCTCGGCAAGTAAAACTACTGGGGGAGATTGGGCTGTATTCTCTGATAGTACATTAAAGAAAAATATTACTAATTATAATGAAGGGCTTAGCTTAATTATGAAATTAAAACTACATAATTTTAGTTATAACAGAAAGTATGAAAATATTTTTGGTGGTGGTAAATCTTTAAATAATCATATTTACCAAGGAGTAATAGCTCAAGAACTAGAACTAATTTCTCCTGACATGGTAGAGAAAAAAGAAGTAAACTATATTGATGCATCTGGAAAAGAAGTTTCGTCTTCGTTTTTGCAAGTTGATCCAAGCAAATTTACTTATACTTTAATCAATGCTACAAAAGAACAACAAGATTTAATAGAGTCGCTCAATAACAAGGTCGAATTATTAGAAAAAAGATTAATAGCATTAGAAAAATTATTAAAATAATAATCAATTTTTTTTTTGAGAAGAAAACACATTTTATGAAAATATTAATTACCTCTTTAACCTTCTTTTTTTTTCTTTCTAATTTTTACAGCCAATGTTCTTCATTGTCGCCAATTCAATTGCCTTTTATAGATGATTTTGAATCTTATTCAGATACACTTTCAGGAACAGATACATTAATTTGTAATAATGATTACCGATGGACTTTCGAATCAAGTACAAGCCTTGGTAGAGCTTTATGTGGTTTAGGTTCTCCAGTTAATAATGGAGGTAATGGAGGAATTACTTTTGATGTTAATTCTTTTGGAACCTTCAATACAAACGAATTTGTACTGACATTAAATTTATTAAATTACACCACATCCGATCCTATATACCTTTCTTTTGATTGTAATAATGTTGCCGACGAACCAAATCTAGAAGATCGGATTTATATAAGAGGAAGCGAAAATGATAATTGGATAGAAGTTTATGACTGGTCTGTTTTACCCAACAATGTTTGGGTGTCAAATGATGAATTAATTCAAGTTTCATCAATTTTGAATAATAATTCCCAAAACTATTCTTCCAGTTTTCAAGTTAAGTTTTCACAGCGAGATAATTATGGTTATTCGTCAGATGGATTTGCAATTGACAATATAAAGTTGAGTGTAGTTACGTGTCCAAAGCCAAGTAATTTAGTTTTAGACAATCAAGTTGAAGATTCCATTTTCTTTTCGTGGATACCTACAGGTGGAGAGTCTAGTTGGTTAGTTGAATACGGAGAAAAAGATTTTTCACTAGGTCAAGGGACCTCATTTACAACTCAAACAACTGTCGATACTTTAACAAATTTGAGTGCTGGAGGGGTATATGATATTTATATAAAATCAATCTGTTCAGTTTCTAATGAGAGTTCTTGGCTAGGACTATTAACCGTTTATATGTCTGTTGAAAATGATAGTTCTTGCAATGCTATTTTTATACCTGCAGATGGAGTGAGTCATCAAACAAATAATATTAATACAACAACACAATTTGGAGCTTCTTTTTATCTTGGCAATACGCCACAAAATACAATATGGTTCAA
>WFNC01000036.1 GCA_015488785.1 Flavobacteriales bacterium
GGAATAACTGATTTAGGAAACGAAACAATGTTGTTAGATACTTTAATGACGCATCAAGATTCTATAATTAATCTTCAAAATATAATTGATGCAAACCAACATCCTTTTGCTCGATTGGAAGCTTGGGAAATCGATTCGACAACTTTTACGCCTGCTCAAATAGACCGTTGGCAACTTATTTTCTCTCCCGTTCCAGAATGTGCGGTCAATCCAAAAAAAGGAAATTATTTTTCGGTTGTTAACGATTCGCTTAGCGAAGGAGATTCTGTTAAGTTTGCAGTTGCTATAGAGAATATTAGTGCTTTTGATATGGATAGCCTAAAAGTTAATTATTGGGTAGAAGATGAATCTCATAGTGTAAATTTATTGAATTATGAGCGCCAGGATTCACTTAGAAGTGGAGCAGTACTTCTCGATACAGTTACTTTTTCAAGCATTGGTTATCCAAACTTGAATAGTATTTGGATGACGGCAAATCCTAAAGATAATTTACAGCACCAAGATCAAGAAGAACAGTTTTATTTTAATAATTTTTCTGAGCGTTCTTTCTTTGTATCTCAAGATATTACAAATCCAATTTTAGATGTAACGTTTGATGGAATTCATATTCTGAATAAAGATATTATAAGTTCAAAACCGTCAATTGTGATTACGCTAGACGATGAAAATCCATTTATGTTATTAAACCAAGATTTAGATACTGCAAATATTAGCATCTCATTGTTGAAGCCAAATTCTTCTACTTACGAAACCTTAAATTACGTTAGTAATGGAGTTGAAAATCTAAAATGGTACCCAGCAGTTGATGAAAAAAATACGTTTAAAATTGAATATAATCCAGCTTACACAGAAGACGGAATTTATAAATTAAAAGTACAAGGAAAAGATAAGTCTTCTAATTTTTCTGGTGATTTGAGTTATGAAATCGCTTTTGAAGTAATCAATAAATCGAGTATAACCAATGTTTTTAATTACCCTAATCCTTTTTCAACTCGAACGCATTTTGTATTTACATTAACAGGTTCAGAGCTTCCAGATCAATTTCAAATCCAAATTATGACCATTACAGGAACAGTTGTTAGAGAAATCAGTTTAGATGAACTGGGGCCAATCAGAATAGGAAACAATAAAACAGAATTCTATTGGGACGGTAGAGATCAATTTGGAGATCAGTTAGCCAATGGAGTTTACCTCTATAAAGTCTCAGCAAAAATAAATGGGGAATCAATTGATAATAGAGCAACTGATGCCGATAAAGCATTTAAGCATAAAATTGGTAAAATGTACTTGATGAGGTAAGTGTAGATGGTGTTTTGTTTAGTGAAATAGTGTTGTTTTATTTGTATATATAGTTAAATTATAGTTTTTAATGTTTTTTTATTGAAAATTAGTTGTAGATTTACAGAATATTAATAAAAACAGAAAATAAAATGAAAAAAGTAATTGTATTGGCACTAAGTGCTGCTTTTCTAACGTTAAGTATTTCTTCTTGTAAGAAAACAACAAAAAGGAAATTATCGAATGAATGGAAAGTTGTTAAAATGAGTTCTGATTTTGAGTTAACATATGCTGATGGTAGTCGTTCTAGTTCTTTGTCAATTTATTCAGGAAATTCTATCACGAAAACGCTTAAAGATACAGATCCAAATGGAAGTGAGTCTACAACTATAGAAACTGGAGAAGTTTCAGAATTTACCTACACAATAGATAAAGACGGTACTTGGAAGAAAAGTTCTAATTTCAAGTGGGTTTTTTCTGATGGTTCTAGTAATCAACAAATTAGAGAAGATAAAGGTACTTGGTATTTTTTAGGGAAAAACAAAGGAGATAAGTTTAAGAAAAATGAAAAAGTAGTTTTTTATACTAATGAGAGTTCATCTAAAGAAATAAATATTGATGGTTCTACAACAGCTACAGATTTATTTAATGATACCTATAAAGGTTCTGAAGATGGTGTTATATTTACCGTAGTGGAATCTAAAGGTAAAAAATTAACTTTAGAATATTCTTATAATACTTCTAACACATGGTCGGGAGGAGCTGATTCATCGAAAGATAAGGTTGTTTACGAATTAGAACAAAAATAAAAAAAATAAAATGAAAAAAATTATAACATTTGGATTGAGTTTGGTTTTACTAGCGGGAGGAGTTTCTTCTTGTAAAAAAACATCGAAAAGAAAAGTATCAAATGATTGGAAGGTTGTAAAGTATGAAGAGGAATATTCTAGTATTACTTCAGGTTCTTCATTGAAAATAGATGGAGCTTCTGCTGTTAAGACATCAACCAACAATGGTTCGATATCAACGTCAACAGGTAGTGTTAATGATTATATATTTTCCATTAAGAAAGATGGAACTTGGCAAAAAGAGTCAGATATAACTTGGTCTTTTGGAAGTAATAATACTCAAAATATTAAAATTACAGATAAAGGAACTTGGTTCTTTTTAGGTAAAAACAAAACAGATAAGTTTAAGAAAAACGAGAAAATTGTTTTTGTTACCAAATCAAGTGAAACAATCACAAAAAACAACTTTGGAGGTACGTTAACTTCTAATATGAATTCTTATACTGAAGAAGATTTAAATTATGCAGATGTAATTTATACCGTTGTAGAATCTAAAAGTAAAAAATTGGTTTTAGAAACGGTTACAGAAAGAACATCATCGTCATCTTCAACTGATTATGGAGATAGTGCTTCTCATGGTAATGGTAAAGTAACGATAACATTAGAACAGTAAGAAATTAGTCCTTTCTTGAATATAAAAGGCATCGATTTTTCGATGCCTTTTGTGTTTTATTGTATAGGTTTGAATTCAGCGGTTGTTTTTGTCTTTTAGGTAATCGTTATTTCGAGGTTAAAGATTTAACTCTCGTTAATCTAATAGTCAATATTAATGTTTCGTTTTTTTATTTTGGTTCTACAGGGTTTCGCGTTTATTTTTTTGTAAATGCAAAACAGTTGAATTCATCTTCGTCCCTTTGGTCGTACCGAGTCATATTACATAGAATTTCCTCTTTAGTGTCATCATTGTTGATACAAATCAGACACAGAGAAGGTTTTTTAATCAATTCGGAGTTTATCTCATATCCTTCATCATCAAAGAATCCTTTAATTTGTGTTTTGTCAATTTCAGTTATGTTTTTTCGTCCTTGCGTACTTTCTCTCTTTTTTATTGCTAAATCAATTTCATAATCTTCATTTGTATAACTTTCTCCTGTTATGCAGGTAAAACAACTATTTCCTAATGAAGCAGAGCCTATAACCCAAATATCGTTACCGCATGAACATCTTACACCATTTTTATAAGCTTTTATTGCCAAGTCTAATCTTCTCCGTAAATCCATTTCATTTTCAGAGGGATTGTTTTTTAGATGTTTCTCCACATACTTATTTATTGAAATTGGTATAAATTCCATAATGTTTATTTTTTTTGAAAATTTTGAACTTAATTTCCCATTGTTTTCTGATCTTACAATAGTATTTTTACTTGTTAATTCGCCTTTATATGCTTTGTACTATTTTCTTTGCTATCTATTAATTAAATGAACCGAAATCAATTTTTCTGTCTGTAAAAAGTTAAGTTTAATCCTTTTATATCTAGTTCTACAGGTTTTGGAGTGGGGTTAAATTTATTTTTTTGTGATTAATGAATCAAAAATAACATCGGGCATAATACATTGTACATTTTACAAAAAAAAGGATTATAGTATTAATCTTTGGTGTACTTCGAGATTATACTATCCATACTAAACTCGGTAGAACCTTTTATTTTTCACGTTCTTTACATGTAACTTAATGGAATGATATAGCTAATGAAAGCTAATCTTCAGAATACCAACTCGCGTATTTTACGTAATTGTTAGCAATTCTTTCTATTTCTCCTTCTAGTAAATCTGTAC
>WFNC01000037.1 GCA_015488785.1 Flavobacteriales bacterium
AACTAAGAGTGGACGACCTTGGAAGATTGTTTATACTGAAAAATATAAATCTAAGTCTGATGCTATAAAAAGAGAATTATATCTCAAGCGTATGAAATCACGAGTTTATATAGAAAGTTTAATTGATAAAGTTCAGAAATAGAGCGTCCCGATTAAAAATCGGGAAGGTCGGCAGTTCAAACCTGCCTCTCGCTACATTGACAGTCAAACCCTTAGATAAATCTAGGTTTTTTTATGTCTGCTAATACACATAAAAATACATACTTTTGGGTATTTATATCCTAAATAATGACTCTAAATGAAAATTAGGTTGGAATAAATCCCTTTGGCTTCCTTCAAAAAGCAAAAAAAGGATTCATTGATAATTCAATATTCGATATGCAGAATCAACTTCTATTATATAAGAGGAACTACACCATGTTTCTTAGCGTAATCAGAAATTCTTTCCGACTCTAGATAGTCGACATACTCAAAACCTTTTGCTTCTCTAAAATTGTTCCATACTCGATGAAGAACATCATTTGATTTACTTGGCTCAGACGAAATAATAAATTGTTTTGCATTTGGAAGCGCCCTATTTATATGAATTAAATTTGCAATACCTAATTCCACAGACCTTAAGTTTTTACTCATATCAATGGTGTTAGCAAAGACTTCAACCTCATTTTTCCCCATTAAATCAACTTTAATCGGCATCAATAAGTCTTTGTATTGTAAAGAACTTATTTCTTTACTTATACTAAAGTATTCTGATACTTTGGGATAAAAAGTCTTTTTGAATTTCTCAATCTCATTCTCTGGCTTTTTTTTCTGTACAATAAAATCATATTCACTTATTAGTTTCTCAAAAAGCTTTAAAAACAATTTCTTCGAATAGTCAAGGCTAATAAATGTGGGTTTAGAAAATGATATGACATTATTATTATAATTACTTAAATAATTAAAGTAACTAATATTGAAAACATCTGATTTATCATCAATATCCAATTCCAATACTCTTTGAATATTGTTTCTTTTTCTCTTATTATTTGCAATAGAATTCTCTATTAATTTCAAGGAAGTCTTAACTCCATTAAAAAAATTAGTAGAAACCAATTTCTTTACAATCTGTAATTTATTCTCTGAGACTAAAAATGAAACTTGACTATCATTAATCATAATTAATCCAATTGACAATTTTTCGTCAATTTCTGGTCGAATAACAACCGATAGTATAGTATAAAAAGTTTTCATGGTATCTTATTTAATTGATTGAATAAAAAGTGAAAATTCCGCAAATACTGTATCAATCCAATCTTTATTAAACAGTTCTTGCAATAGGGTATTCTTTTCTTTCTCTATGTTAACCAACCAATCATCAGGTACTTCTTTTAAGATTTGATTTAATTCTTCTTCACACTTTCGAATGCAAAAATAGTATTCTTCTTGGACTTTAGGTAAATAATCTATTTTTCTTAACTCTTTTTTTGAAAATAAGTTATTTGTCATAGGTGTATCTAACAAACTTTCTTCGCGAGAAATTAATTCCAAACCCCTATCAATACTACCTGTATTAAAAATCATTTCATGATCTATTGGGACAAACCTGTTTGAGTCTTCCACATCATATAAAAGATTAAAATTGCCATAGTATCTATCCTCATTCGATATCCATAAGTCAAATAGGGCAACCTTAAGAAAGTCAAATTTATTTTCAAATGCTTTTTTTTGCTTTGGCTCAATAAATGAAGTGAATTTATCAAGCTCCTTAAAATTCTTACTAAACTTCGACCCAAAACAAGTTGTCCTAAAAAATGAAGGCTGTAGATGTTGAGATACTGTTAGATGTTCGTTCTTGATATTAACAAAAGTGAAATCCGGTACATTTAGTCCCCATATTTTTATAAAGCTTGCTCCTATATACTCCCTAAATAGTTTGCTCGCCATTGAGCCATTTGCAACATTATATTTACAAACATATTCTTCAAAATCATCACAAAGCACCCTTACAGGCTTACTACCCTTTGAGTTATACACCTTATTGATTTGTGAAATAGATTCAACATATCTCATAATACATAGTTTATTTATTCTGCAATTTCTGCATATTTGTCTTTTCCAGTTGTATAAAATTCAACAACCATTTCTATTCTATATCTCGACAACCCATATTCAACTCTATTTTTAAGTTTACTCAAACAACATTCTTTATAATCTTGTAATTCTTATATTGAAAAGCTCATTACGTTAATGAAAATATTGTTTATATAACCGAGTATTGATGAATATTACTCACGCTACCCCACCAAAGGCCAATCCATATACTGTCCCTCGGCTTGTTCTATCACTTCTTTTAGTATTTTATCCAGAGAGGAAAAAGGAACCTTTCCTTTAAGTTCTTTCTTTACTGCTAAGCGAATGGCTGCTCGGGCATTTTCTTTCTTTGTCCAATCGAGTTGGAGATTTTTCTTTACCGAGGCTACTACTTTATGTACCAAATCTTGAATTGGACCTTTTACATTGAGTAGTTTTTCGTTGGAAGCTAAGAGGTCATAAAAGGCTAGTTCATCTTCGGATAATCCCAGTTCCTTTGTTCGTTTATCCTCCTGTTTGAATTCCGCTGCCATATCAAGGATATGTTTTATCGTAGCAATGGAGTCAATGCTGTTTTTATGATATCTGCTAAGGACATCTTCCAACTCATCTTTTAGTTTTCTGGCCTTTTTAATATTTCTCGACATTCTAACCTTAAGCTCATCATTTATGATACGCCTCAAAAGTTCTATCTTAATATTTTCTTCTCCTTTTTCTTTTACAATAGCTTGGAATCTGTCGTCAATAATGGAGATATCAATATTATCTAAATCATACATATCTGCTAAATCAACAATCGATTGCGATTCAATAGATTTGCTTATTAGGTCTTTAATGCGGTCGTTTTTCTGGCGTTGAGGACCAGGAGGACTTTTTATTTTCCTAATTACTTGTCGGATTTTTTGAATAACAGCAACTTCTTCTTGAATTACCCAAATGCGTTTGTCGGAATTGGTCATTGCCACCAGCTCCGTTAATTTACGTTCTTCCAGTAGAAACTTATCAGTAATGGCATCCGTTTTCAATAAATCGTTTACCAAGCCATTAGACCATTTTAACTTATCAATGGATGATAAGGAATTAATTACCTCAATATCAAAATTACCCATTAAATCCTTAGTATCAGCAAATTGCAAAAGACATAATTCAACTGCTGCATCAATATCAATTGTAGGTTTCCCTTTTCCACCGCCACCAGTATATTTTTTAGTTGCTGTGGCAAGAAAATCAGAAATACCAATAAAGTCAACCACTAAACCATTGGGTTTATCTTCAAATATTCTATTTACCCTCGCTATGGCTTGCATCAGATTATGCCCCTTCATTATTTTGTCGGTGTACATGGTGTGCACACAAGGCGCATCAAAACCAGTAAGCCACATATCTCTTACAATCACAATTTTTAACGGGTCATCAGGATTTCGGAAACGTTTCTTTATAGCTTCCATACTGTCTTTGGTACGTATATGTGGATTCCACTCTTTGGGGTCTTTGCTAATATTGCCGGTCATAATTACTGCCGTTTCCGGACATTCTTCCAATGCAGTAATGGCATCATACATTTTGACGCAATTTTTACGACTCATACATACAATCATGGCTTTCCCATCAAGTGATGCAGTGCGCGCATTGAAATGGTCTAAAATATCTGCTGATACTCGCTTTACTCGGTCAACAGCACCAGCGGCATCTTCTATTGCAGCCCAAACTGTATGATTGGCTTCTTCTTCGTCTTCCTCTATTTTGTCTAGCTCCTTTACAAACTTTGCCTTAATATTTAATGGAACCATTTTGGGTTCATAATAAATGGGTACAGTAGCACCATCTTCTACGGCTTGCTTGATATCATAAGTGTGAATTGTATCTCCAAATACCAATTCGGTATCTGCGCCCTTGCCATCAACAGGGGTTCCTGTGAAACCAAGAAAAGAAGCGTTAGGAAGTGCTTTTCTTAAATTTTGAGCAAAACCTCCGTCCTTAAATCCGTATTGAGTTCGGTGTGCTTCATCTGCCATTACTATTAAGTTATATCGTTCGGACAGAACAGGATGAGCAATTTCTTTTCCTAGCTCCAACTCTTTTAATCGGAATTTCTCTATGGTAGTAAAAATCACGCCACCACCATCTGTGCTTAGCAAGCTTCGCAATTCATCGGTGGTTTCTGCATGTTGTACATCACCCACAAGGTCTTTACAAAGTACAAAATTCTCATAGAGCTGCTGATCCAAATCGGAGCGATCTACCTGGATAACAATAGTAGGGTTCTTCATTTCGGGCAAGGAACGTAAAATCCCTGTTAGCATGGCCATGGAAATACTTTTGCCTGAACCTTGGGTATGCCAAATTACACCCAGTCTGCCATCACCTTGTGGCTTTATGTTTTTTAGAGCACTTTGAACCGCTTTATTAACTCCCCAAAACTGATGGTATTTTGCGCCTTTCTTTATTATTTTGCCATTATGGTCTTCATGAAAAATAAAGTTTTTTAAGTAATTCAATAATATTTCCTTTGGAAACAAACCTTTGAGTAATGTTTCCAATTGCAAGTCTTTATGCTGTTCGGTATCATCTCCTTTAAGACTTTTCCATGGAGCAAACCACTCCAATGCAGAATTATACATTCCATGAAAGGCTTCCATTCCATCGGAGATAATAGTGAGGGCGTTATAATCAAAAAGCTGAGGTATATCTAATACATAATGTCCAATTTGACGGTGAGCATTATCCACGCCCACTTCTTGGTCAAACATATTCTTAAATTCAAAAACGATGATAGGCAAGCCATTGATAAAAATTAGCAAATCGGTACGACGAGTATTTTTGCCAATGATGGTAACTTCATCAGAACAAATAAAGCTGTTTTTATTGGGCTCTTTATAATTTATTGGATAAATATGTTTTGCGTTTTCTTTACCATAAGCATCTTTCCACGAAACTGAAATCCCTTGTGTCATTTTACGATGAAAATCACGGTTGCGATAATCCAAATCCATACCTTCCTGATGGGTAAAGATAGCCATGGCTTCGTTAATAGCAGTGGTAGGAACGTCGGAATAGGTGGATTCTAAAAAAGAACGCAGCTCATCTTCAAGCACAACTTTTTTAAGCTCACGTTTTAGCAAATTTCCTTCAATATGCTTATAACCCATCTCTTGCAGCAGTTCTATGGCCGCATTCTGAACCGTAACTTCAATCATTTCTGTCATGCTACATTCTTTAACTATTTTTATTACCCATTTTTAATGCCATTTCTATAAATGTCCCCACAGTTTTTCCTAATACTGCCATTCCCGCCTCGTGTACATCTTCAAGTTTATATCTGCCTTTTGCAGCACCATTCAATGCATAATCAAATCCATCAATAGAAACTATACACCAATGCTTTTGCCTACACTCAATCACTATTTGATTGGAGTAAAAAGGCCATTCTCCATTAAAATCTGCTTTATTAACTAATTTGCTTTTATACTCTTTATTTATAAACCTTTGGTATTTGTCAAAGATAGTCCTTTTATGAGGCTTATATTTTCGTTGAGTATATCTAGTAGTGTTTTTCCTATAATCTTTAGTTCCTAGCTCAGAGTCTTCAATTAAAAGGAAGTCATATATGCCAGAAGAATACTGTTGAGCCATATCTCCCAGTCTTCCTAGTGTAAATTGTCGTGATAAAGCACGTGTGAACATTTCAAGTTGTTTGATTATTTTTTGAGTAATAATCCTTGAAACTTCATCACTAGATTCAAAATTATTTATTTTTTCTAAAAGTTTTTTATCTCCAAGAATAAAACTCAATTCATATTCTTCCCACAAAGCTTTTACATCAATGCCTGGATTAATTTCGCCTGTAACTACATTCAAATTGTAATACCTTGCGAACTTGCCAAATTCAGATAATAGACTTATCAATTTATCCAAATCTTTATCTGTTTTTAAGAAAGATAAATCATCTGATAAAGCTTTTGAATTTTCTTGAAAATAGTTATCTGTAATGTGATTTTTAAGCTTTAGTAAATCATGTTTTAGTTTTTTTCTAAAAAGTTCAGGTTCAGGAAATTTATTAAATTTTTCAATATGCCCAAAACAAATATAGCACTTCATTAATCTTTCAAAACCACTAGAAATCAACTGAAATGGTAAATAATAGAAATCATTAGACATATCAAGGTTCTGATACTCTCCAAAGCCTAACTTAATAAGCTTTATGGAAGTGTCCAGTTCCTCTTTTAATAATACCTTTCTAATCATTTCGTCTTGCATATTATATTCAGTCTAAATTGCTTATTTGCTATATATCTTTATGTTAATGTTTTATAAATTGTTTGCTCTATATCTTTTACTCTTACCTCTCCACTTATAAGACTTGGTAATAGGGTGTTGCGGAGTGTAGTTAGGGTTAATATTTCTTTTGAATTACTATTAATCATTTCAAACAAAGCAAGTATCTCATTTTGAAAATTAATCGCTACTGATTTTTCTGGAATAATAACTTTAATTGACTTTACTGTTTTAGAATTTACAGCGGTTGCAATTGAAGAGGTACTACCTAGAGAGTTATAATCAAATGCTTTTAATGCTAAGTATAAAAATTCACTACTTATTACAGCCTCAGAATTATTAACAAAATGAGCAATCGCTTCATTTGTAACCATTTTTTCAGTTGTAATTGCAACTCTTCCTACGGTCAATTTAAAGCTTAGAATAACAGTATTAGCAGGAACTATTGGAACTTTTTTAATTATTATAGCTTCTTTAGTTAAATATTCTGAAGTCTTAGATATAAAAACACCAGCTTTACCCATATCCTTAATCGAAATCCATTTAACACCATCTACTGTTGAAAACCATTCTGCTTCTTTTCTTGGAGGTGTTCTTCCTATTTTAACGTCAAATTCTTCCTCCAATCGCTTCACCTCCCAACCCACAGGAATTTTTCCCAATTCAGAATCCACAAACTCACCATCTTGGAAAGGTCCAAAGTCCACAAACCAATGTTTATAGAGCGCCATAGCCATATCTTCTAAGGTTTTATTGGTTTGGAGGTTGAGCTCTATTTTATCATCAATTGCTGATAGTATGGATGCTATGGCTTTTTGTTCTTTGAGTGGGGGTAACTG
>WFNC01000038.1 GCA_015488785.1 Flavobacteriales bacterium
AAAAAGGAGATGCTCTTGCCAAACAATTGGTAGCATTAGAACTAGATGAGGCTAAATACTATTTAAGTTTAGATCAGGATAAATACTTCCCGTTAATCATTTATGAATATGGAAAAGCATTAAACAACATAGAGGTATTGAGAGAAGCTTCATTAGACGGATTAGGACAAAACGAAATGTTTAAAGCAGACGAAACAAACACTTTCTTTACAGAAATTGGCGTTTTAGAAGGTTCAAACTATAAAGAAGTCTTTACCGAAGCTAAGAATCTTTTTATGACAACAAGCGGAAAATATAAAGCTTTATATAATGATCCTCAACGTTTTCCTGTCAATTTGGTAAGAGCTGTTTGGACGAATGGAATGAGGTAGTTTTTTTTGCGTAGTGCGTAGGACGTATTGCGTCTTGCGTAAATCGTCTTTCGTAGAACGTAAGACGCAAGACGATTTACGCTCTACGAAATACGCAAATCGAAATACGCAAAAAAAATGAACCCAGTAAAAATACATCAATTTATTCGTTGGTTTTTTCCTTCAGTATTGTGGAGCGTAAAAACAGATGAAAAAATTGTGTATTTAACATTTGACGATGGACCTACGCCCAATGTTACTGATGAAGTTTTAGAACAATTAGAAAAGTACAATGCTAAAGCTACTTTTTTCTGTATTGGATCTAGGGTAGAATCTTTTCCTTTAGTTTATCAATCGGTTTTAGCCAAAGGACATACGGTTGGAAATCACACGCATAATCATTTAAAGGGGTTGAAATCTAGCAACAAAGTTTATTTTAACGATGTAGAAAAAGCTTCTGAATTTGTAAACTCAAACTTGTTTAGACCTCCTTACGGAAAAATGAAATGGAGGCAATATTTAGAATTAAAAAAACGGTATAAAATTGTACTTTGGGATATTATTCCTGGTGATTTTGTTGAAAAAAATTCAGTAGAAACGATTGTTAACAACATCATTAAAAATGTATCGAGCGGTTCTATAATCGTGTTGCACGACAGTGACAAATGTGCTGTTAAAATGTTAAAAGCGCTTCCTATCGTATTAAAAAGACTAAATGAAAAAGGTTATAAATTTGAGGCTTTAAGAAACTCATAAATCCATGACAGAAAACAATCATAAAATAGCTATAACTGGAGCAACTGGATTAGTAGGAAGTCACTTGCTCGTAAAATTAGCTACTGAAAATAAAATAGTTGTTGCTTTGTTTCGAACAGAGAAATCAAAAGGAAATGTTATTCAACTTTTTAATCATTATAAAAAAAAAGATTTTTATAAAAATATCGAATGGGTTAAAGCAGATGTACTGGATTTAGAGAGTTTAAAAAAAGCATTTAAAAATGTAAAAGAAGTTTATCATACCGCTGCTCTTGTTAGTTTTGAGAAAAAAGACAGTCAAAAATTAGAACAAATAAATGTAGGAGGAACTCAGCATGTTTTGGATGCAATGCTTTTCAATCATATAGACAAAATTATGCTTGTAAGTTCTGTTGCTTCGATAAGAAACACGGATAAAAATGGTTTCTTTTCTGAAAATGGAACAATAGAAGGAAATAGAGGTTGGAATGCTTATTCTAAATCAAAATATGATGCTGAGAATTTAGTATTAAGTTACAGCAGTAAGGGAATAAAATCGGTAATCATAAATCCAGGAGTAATTTTAGGACCTGGTGAAATAACCAAAAGTAGTACAGCTATTTTTAACACCATAAAAGAAGGTTTAAAATTTTATACCGAAGGCATAAATGGTTTTGTTGATGTTAGAGACGTTGTAGATGCTTTAGTTGGTTTGAGTAAAAAAGAAAAAACAGAAGAACGTTATGTTTGCGTTGGTGAGAATATAAAATTTAAAGCAATTTTTGAAATGATAGCCAATGAATTGAAAGTACGACCTCCAAAATACAAGGCAAACAAATTGATGCTAGCGTTAGCTTGGCGTGTAGAATATGTAACAGCCAAAATAGCAGGAAGAACTCCAAAAATAACGAGAGATAACACTCAGGCAGCGTTGGAAATTATGAAATATGATTCATCGCAATTAAAAAAAGATTTGGACTTTGAGTTTAGAACTTTACAATCGGCTTGTAAAAACGCATCAGTTTTTTTTGATAATAAATGAAAAAAAATAATTTACCCAACCGAAAGAAAAAGATCATAAGTTTAAATTAAAAAAAATAAGTAGGATTCACTGAAAAACACTCAAAATTAGTAATGCTGCTGTTTTAGTAGCTTTTAGACTTTTTTAGTAAACCCTAAGCAACGGATAAAAGCTAAAACTTTAAGAATATCAACAATCAATAGAGGAAACATAAGGGCGTTTTACCTTTGCGGTATTATATAAAATCGACACCTTTGTTTTAAATAAAATTCAACATGAAATTACAATTACAAAAGCCAATCGTTTTTTTCGATTTGGAAGCAACAGGGCTTAATATAGCAAAAGACAGAATCGTAGAAATAGGAATTATAAAAATTTATCCGAGTGGTGAAAAAGAATCTTATGTTAAAAAAATAAATCCTACAATTCCTATTCCTGTTGAAATTTCTGAAATACATGGAATTTACGACATCGACATTTTGAACGCTCCTACTTTTAAAGATTTGGGAGAAGAAATTGCTGCTTTTATTGGCAATTCGGATTTGGCGGGTTATAACTCTAACCGATTTGATATTCCAATGTTGTTGGAGGAATTTTATAGAGCTGGAGTGGATTTTGAAATCGAAGGAAGAAAAACAGTTGATGTTCAAAATATTTTTTATAAAATGGAACAAAGAACTTTGGCTGCAGCGTATAAATTTTATTGTAAAAAAGAAATAGAAAATGCACATTCTGCTGAAGCTGACATAGTAGCGACGTTAGAAGTTTTAGAGGCTCAGTTAGATCATTATGATGACTTGGAAAACAGCATCGATTTCTTGAGTGAATTTTCTACTATGGGTGGAAAAACACTTGATTTTGCACAACGGATTGCAATAAACGAAGACGGAGATTACACCATAAACTTTGGAAAACATAAAGGTAAATTGGTAACTGATGTGTTTAAACAAGAACCTGGATATTATGGTTGGTTGATGAGTGCTGATTTCTCTTTTGAGACGAAGAAGCATTTTACTAAGATTTGGAAAACGCTGAAAAAGTAAATTGACGAATTTAACAGCAAACTGTATGAAATAACAATACCAATTAGATCTTGAAATGCGGCTTAAAAAACAAAATTTATTTGATGCGTTTTAGATTTTAATTGGTATAAACAGGAATTATCAATCGTAATCTCAATTTTGCGTTAGGGATAGTAGCGGCATCCTTTTTTGTTTTTTCAACAAAAAAGATATAGCGAATAGCCCGCTCGAACGCCCAAAGTAAAAAAATAGTAACCTTTTGGAATAGTTTTAGTTATAAAGAGAACAGATCAAAAGTGCAATTACAAAAACAACAAATAATGAAAATAATTATTCTTTTTTTATTCATAATCATCTCCATTTTTTCTTTTGGGCAAGACGCTAAAGATTTGATGCAAGGAGGTTTGAAACGCAAACAGGTAACCAACTATTGGGACAGAGACAGCACTATGATTAGAAGTAGAGGTTTCTATAATGTGAGTGGGTTTTCGGGTATTGGGCAAAAGACAGGAAAGTGGACTACTTGGTATAAAAACGGAGAAGTTGAACAATCTTCTTCTTACGTAAATGGAAAACTTCATGGAAAAGTAACGCAGCTTTATCCGACTGGAAAGGTGAAAAATGTTGGTTATTTTAAGTATGGAATTCAAGACAGTATTTTTTCGAGTTATTATGAAAACGAACAAGTAAAAGAGCAAGGAGAATTTGCGCTATTGCCAGACAGTATTTTGTTTCAGCCTCACAAATATTGGAATATATTGAGTTATATAAAACCTCAAAAAATAGGAAAATGGAATTATTTTCACGAGAATGGAAATCCACTAATGACCGTTGAATTTAAGCCAAAAGACACGACTGAATACTTGGTTAGCTATTGGGACAACGAAAATAAGCAAACTGTTTTGGCTGGTAATGGAGTGATAAAAGAACAATATCATTCTAAAAAACCAAAATCGGAAAAACATTACAAAAACGGATTGTTGAATGGAAAATATACGGAATGGAATGCCAATGGAACTGTAAGAGTAGAAGGTCATTACAAGAATGGAAAAAAAGACGGGGAATGGAAACTTTGGAATTTTGTTGCACATACACTCTACCAGGTAACAAATTACAAAGAAGGAGAAAAAGATGGTTTGTTTATGGAGTACAATCCCAATGAAATTTTAGTGATAAAAGGAGTTTATGACGATGGTGAGAAAAATGGGAAATGGGAATATTATTTCAACAATGGAAGTAAAGATATGATTGGTTCTTTTGCCAATGGGAAACAACAAGGACATTGGGATTATTGGCATCCAAATGGAAAACTTTATTATGAAGGAAATTATGAAAATGATAAAAAAGAGGGCGAATGGAATTTCTATTATAAGACTGGCGATAAATGGAGAACGGGAAATTATCACCTAAACTTAAAAGAGGATTTATGGACGAATTGGTACGAAAATGGACAAGAGGCTTTTGAAGGAAAATTCAACGCAGGAAAGGAACAAGGAGTTTGGACTTCGTGGTACGAAAATGGAATAATGAAAGACAGAGGGAGTTACGACAACGGAAAGATGGTAGCTGATTGGAAAGGTTGGTACCCCAACGATGAAAAACGATACGAAGGTACGTACACCAACGACCTAAAAGATGGAAAATGGATGTATTGGACTTCTAAAGGAAAACTAAAAGACGAAGGTCATTTTGCCGCTTTGAAAAAACCTAAAAAGAAAAACACCATTATAATAGACACCAACACACCTGAAGTACAAAGCTACAAGCATGGAAAATGGATTTCGTATAGCGAGAAGGATGGAAAACTGGTTAGTGAAGGAAGTTATAGCTATGGAGAACAAGACGGTTTATGGAAGTTTTATTACCCAGGTGGTAAAATTGTATCGGTAGAAAATAGTTTTAAAAACGGAAAGTTAGACGGTACTTCTAAAACTTTTACTAGAAGAGGATTACCACAAACCGTAATCAATTATAAAAACGGAAAAAAACATGGCGAAATGAAAATTTACGATCGAAAAGGGAAAAAAGTAATTTCGAATAAATTGTATAAAAACGGAGAATTTAAGAAGAATTTGTAAGGGAAAATAAACTATAAAAAAAGCCTAACTTTTTAGAAAAGTTAGGCTTTTTTTTGCTTTATAATCAGTTTCGATTAATCAACCCAATCCGCTACAAACAAGTTAGTTTCGTGCGTTCCGTTGTTGTTTCTATTACTAGAGAAAATTAATTTTTTACCATCGTAACTAAACATCGGGAAAGAATCAAATACACCATCAAAAGTAATTTGCTCTACTTCACCTGTTCCATCTTCGTTTATCATAAACAAGTTAAAAGGAATTCCTTTTTCTGCTGCATGGTTAGAACAAAAGATAATTTTCTCACCAGAAGGATGGTAAAATGGAGCCCAGTTTGCACCTCCTAAGTGAGTTACTTGACGCAAATCACTACCATCAACATTACAAACATATAATTCCATATCGGTTGGTTTAACTAAACCTTGCGCCAACAAATCTTTGTATTCTTTAATTTCTTCTTCCGTTTTTGGACGAGAAGATCTAAAAACTAATTTAGTTCCATCTGGAGAGAAAAAAGCTCCTCCATCATATCCTAAATCAAATGTAATTTGTTTTACATTAGATCCATCAATGTCCATTGTAAACAATTCTAAATCTCCAGTTCTAGTCGATGTAAAAACGATTTTATCTCCCTGCGCAGAAACAGTTCCTTCAGCATCATAACCCTCTCCATCTGTCAATTGATTAATAATATTACCATCTAAATCGGCAACAAAAATATCAAAATCTGAATAAATTGGCCAAACGTATTTTCCGTCTGTTCTTTTTTCTGGTTTTGGAGGACAAGCGTCATTTCCAAGGTGAGTACTTGCATATAATATCGTAGTATCACCAGGCATAAAATAAGAACAAGTCGTTCTTCCTTTTCCTGTACTCACCATTTTTGCTTGTTTGTTTTCGTAAGTCGTACTCGGATCTACAATAAAAATTTGATCACATTCGATTCCCCAAGCAGGATTAGTAATTTGAGAAACCAATTTTGTATCATCAAAACTCCAATACGCTTCCGCATTGTCACCTCCAAAAGTAATTTGTTTAATGTTTTTTAAATGTACCTCTTCTTTGTAATGAATTTTATTCACTATTTTAGTAGCTCCTGATTTATGATCTGTCTCCGCTGTTTTTTCGTGAGAACTACCGTCCGTATGTTCTTCTTTTTTTTGCTCCCCTCCACAATTAATCATCAATGTAGAAACGGCTAATAGCCCTAAAATGCTTTTAATTTTCATTTTTATGAATTTATTTTTTATTAAAGCGCAAAGATAACACCTCTAGTTGATTATTATTTCAAATACTGCTATATTTTTATTTTTATGACAAAACATTGACTTTTTAAGATTCTTCCTTTGGGCGTTCGAGCGGGCTATCCACTTGTAGTTTTTGTTTTTTCAACAAGCTAGACTAATGCCAAAAGGAGCTTCTAAAGTCGCTCTTTTGAACCAAGTCTAGCTAGTCAAAAAAACAAAAAGCTACCATTTCTATCCCTAACGCAACAAAAAAACGTTTTTATTATCAACTCCTTTTTCCTTATTTTTAATTAAATTTGCCTCAAATATTTTACATTATGAAAATAGCAATAGTAGGAGCAACAGGAATGGTAGGAACAGTAATGCTAGAAGTTTTGAAAGAACACCGAATTCCTGTTTCAGAACTACTATTAGTCGCTTCAGAAAAAAACGTAGGAAAAACAATTGAATGGAACGGAAAAACAATTGAAGTAATCGCTTTAGCTGATGCACTGTCTAAAAAACCACAAATTGCTATCTTTTCTGCAGGAGGGGAAATATCGAAACAATGGGCTCAAAAATTTGCAGCAACAGGAACAACAGTTATCGATAATTCTTCGGCTTGGAGAATGGACGACAACATAAAATTAATTGTACCCGAAATAAACGCTTCACAACTAACCAAAGAAGATAAAATTATAGCAAACCCTAATTGTTCGACCATTCAAATGGTGCTTGCCTTAAAACCTTTGCAAAAAAACTATGGAATAAATCGTTTAGTTATTTCAACCTATCAATCTGTATCTGGAACAGGAGTAAAAGCCGTAGAACAGATGAAAAACGAAAGAGCAAACAAAAAAGCCGCAATGGTTTACCCTTATCCAATCGACAAAAATTGCTTGCCTCATGCTGGCGATTTTGACGATGATGGATACACCTCAGAAGAAATTAAATTGGTCGCTGAAACACGAAAAATATTTAACACTCCTAAATTAAAAATTACCGCTACCGTAGTCAGAGTTCCAGTATTGGGAGGACACTCCGAAGCCATTAATGTTGAATTGAAAAAACCTTTTGACATTATTAACATCAGAAAAGAAATTGCAGCAACAGCAGGATTAGTATTGCAAGACAATCCCGACATGAATATTTATCCCATGCCGTTGTACGCTAAAAATAAAGATGCCGTTTTTGTTGGTAGAATACGAAGAGATTATTCCAATGAAAACACGCTAAACATGTGGGTTGTTGCCGATAACCTAAGAAAAGGAGCCGCTACAAACGCTGTTCAAATTGCAACCTATTTGATTGAAAATAATTTGGTTGACTAAGGTCAATTAAGTTCGAAAATGGGCTAAATATTTTAGGTTAGGTTGGAGTGTAGCTTGAGCAGAAAAAGAGATATAAGTAGTTCCTTTTTTTTATACCCACTCCAAAATAACTATAGCCATTTAAAGCGAATCTTTATTTTATTACATTCTTGTTCATTGCACATTGACACAAAATAAAATTGCGCAATTACTTCTTGAATTCAAGATTGGTTTTTGACTTGTTTATATAAATTCGATAATAAAATTAGGAATACGAAAATAAGACCGCTAAAATTACAATCAAAAAAAAATGAATTTAATCGCTTTTTATACCAAATAAATATTGAAATGCACCTTAAAAAATAAAGTTTATTTTTACATAGACAATGAAAATAAAATCAGCATAGCCTTAGCTATGGTGATTTTATTTGAAGAAGTATATGTGAT
>WFNC01000039.1 GCA_015488785.1 Flavobacteriales bacterium
ACAGATTTTTATGTGTTTTAATGCGATAGAACTAAGCGGCACTAACCTTTGCTTATCCCCTTTTCCAATGATTCGTACAAATTCATCTTCCCAAAAGATTTCAGATATTTTAAGATTGATTAATTCGCTAACCCTTACTCCACTCCCATACAAGGTTTCTATTATTGCAATATTTCTTTCTCCTTCAGGAGTACTTCGATCAATTGCAGTAACTAATTCATCTATTTCTTCAACCGAGAGCGTATCGGGGAGTTTTCTTCCTATTTTGGGCGTTTCTAAAAGTTCGCTCGGGCTCGTTTCTATTATTTTCTCTAATAACAAATAGTTAAAAAAGGCTTTAATTCCTGAAATTAAACGAGCTTGAGATCTTGCTCCTAAACCGAGATCAAAAATCCAAGTAATAAATTCTTGTAAATGGTTTAATTCTATTTCTTGAATGGCGATATCTTCTGTTTTTATTTCAGTAAAATATTGCTGTAACTTGCTTACGTCTCTGCTATAACTTTCGATAGAACTGTTCGATAAACCTCTTTCTAGTTTTAAGTAAACTTCGAATCCTTTTATGTAACTATTCCATGACATATTTTAATTTTAGCGTCTTAGTATTTCCGAGTCAGCTATAGAAGCATATAAAAACCTTAGTAAATGAATAGACTGCTGGTGTCCTTTTTTCTTTCCAAAATAAGAAATAATGTAAACTCCTAAAACTAAAATGAAAGCCAAAGGGAACAACAATAACCATAGACTAGGCGTACCCAACTGCAATTTAACTAAAGCAAACATACCTCCAAAAAAAGTGAACAAACCGATAATCGTATAGGTCGCAACAAAGGTGAGCCAAACATTGTGCTGAGGTCCTAGCATACAAATTAAACAAGTTCCTTCTTTAAAATCACTCTCTTCAATTATGATATGCAATTCTGGAGACCAATAATGCAACTCATTTTTAGGTAGAGTTATATCTAATTTATTATATTTTTTTCGCCCAACTACTGTCGAATCGTTGTCTAACATTTGAAAGATATGATTCATTACTTCTTCTTGATTTAAAGTTGAATGTAATTTGAATCGAGGTCTAACTTTAATGACATCAGTAGGGTTTTTCTTATTAAAAGGCATAGTATTCTATTTTGTATTCCAATATAAAACATTTTAAGCGATGCGCAAAGCTTCTCTTAAAATGTTTTTATAAAATACTATGATCCACGTCAGTTAATTAGAATTTATCCCATTGTATGATAAACGTTTTGAACATCTTCGTCCTCTTCTAATTTTTCGATTAGTTTTTCAATTTCTTCCGATTGTTCTTCAGAAAGAGAGATTGTATTCATAGGAATTCTTTCATATCCTGATTCTATAATTTCTATATTTAGAGAATCTAAGCCTTTTTGAATGTTTCCAAACTCTGTGAACTCTCCATAAATCATGATGTGTTCTTCTTCTTCAAATATTTCTTCAATTCCAAAGTCTATCAATTCTAACTCTAGTTCTTCGATATCATGGTCTCCTTTTTCTATTTTGAAATGGCATTTTCTTTCAAATAAAAACTCAACAGACCCACTTGTACCAAGACTTCCTCCATTGTGGCTAAAGTGCATTCTTACGTTGGCTACTGTTCTAGTATTGTTATCGGTTGCACATTCCACAAAAAAAGCAATTCCATAAGCTCCATAACCTTCAAAATTCACTTCTTTATAGTCTGAAGTGTCTTTGTCTGTTGCTTTTTTTATCGCTCTTTCAATATTCTCCTTTGGAACACTTGCTGCTTTGGCATTTTGAATTGCCATTCGAAGACGGATGTTATGTTCTGGATTCCCCCCTCCTTCTTTGGCTGCCATCGTTATTTCCTTTCCGATCTTTGTAAACGTTTTAGCCATTTGTGCCCAACGCTTCATTTTTCGTCCTTTTCTAAATTCAAAAGCTCTTCCCATAGTTATTTGTTTTTATACTTCTTCAAAAATAATTATTATATTCTTATAATTATAATTTTAGAACAGTAATTATGAATTACGAATTACGAATTAGAAATTACGAATTAGAAATTAAGCGTTAATAACCTGTCCTTTATTTTTTTTTACAAACCTATAACAACCTTATAATCAATCTATTTTGAGTTTATTAATACTTATCTTAGGTGTTATTTCTTCTAAAAAATTGAAATACTTATAACAAATCGTTTTTATTCGTTTGTTTCTTTTTTTGTAAAATGTGTTACGCATTCTGTACAATGTTTTTATAACACGAAATAAAAACAACTTTAAGTTTTTACGAAAAATTAAATTTAGACTTACACTAAAACCAGTAGAACTATTTTTTCTTTATTGGAACTTATGAGCTCACTTTGGTCGATTTATTTTTTTGAAGTGGTCTAATTTGCGTTAGGGATGGTAGCTTTGTTTGAGCTCTTTTTTGTTCCGTTTTTTTTTCGGAACAAAAAAAGCGAGTGCGGACAGCCCGCTCGAACGCCCAAATAAAAATATTTTTAGAGATTATATGCGTTAAAATGTACTCACTTAAAAAGTTTGTTTATTTTTGCATCGAATTAGAAATTTAAATAAACAATAAAATATACAAAAATGGCAGGTACTAGAACATTTACAATGCTTAAACCAGATGCAGTTCAAGATAACAACATCGGAAATATTCTTCAAATGATTACGGATGGAGGATTTAAAATCGTAGCGATGAAATTGAGACAATTGACTACAGCTCAAGCTCAAGAATTTTACGCAGTTCATAACGAACGTCCTTTTTATGGAGAATTGGTTGAATATATGACTTCTGGTCCTATCGTTGCTGCTGTATTGGAAAAAGATAATGCTGTTGCAGATTTTAGAGATTTAATTGGAGCTACTAACCCAGCTGATGCTGCAGAAGGTACAATTAGAGCTAAATATGCTGAGTCTATTGGAAGAAATGCAGTGCATGGTTCTGATAGTGATGAGAATGCAAAAATTGAAGCTGATTTTCATTTTTCTGCTGATGAATTTGTGGGATAGGATTTACTATTCTAAATAATCAAAAAGCCTTTGTAAATTATTTTCAAAGGCTTTTTTTTTGATGTTATTTTAACTTTTTTAAGTAGTTTCGTTTTCGTCCAAATAAACCAGGAGAACCTTCGGTATCTAAATCTTCTAAGACTAATTTTAGTTCATTTTTCAATTCATCGTAAGGCGCGCTAATGTTGTAAATAACAGCTATGGAAAATGCTCTTATGGCGACTCCTTTTTCTGTGTTTTTTAGAAGTTCATAACAGCGTTCCAAAACGACTCCTTCAAATTCTTCGGGAATTTTGTAGAACTGAAAAAAACGTACTGTACTTCTCAATACAGCTATTGAAGTTTTTTTATCGCATAAAGCATTTATACCAATTAAATATTGAAATGCGCCAAATAAATAATTTTATTATCACATATACTTCTTCAAATAAAATCAC
>WFNC01000040.1 GCA_015488785.1 Flavobacteriales bacterium
ATTTATTACTATTATCAATACTTATTTCCTCTTGCAATAAGTTTGATAAAGCTGAACAAAGACCAGCTTTTTTGAAAATAGAAACCATTAACCTTACTACAAATACATCTACTCAAGGAAGTAATAGCAGTAAAATTGTAGATGCTTGGGTTTATATTGATGATATTCTAATTGGTACTTATAATTTACCAAATACAATTCCAATTACAAATGTTGGAAGTCATGAAATTAAAGTATTTGCGGGAATTAAAAAAAATGGTGTTAGCGTAGATCGTAAAAAATACCCTTTTTATAAACCTTATACTTTTACTCAAAATTTAGAAGCGGATTCTACTTACTCTATTAATCCAACGGTAACATACGAAGATAATATTAGCCTTTGGTTTGAGGATTTTGAAGACCCTAGTTATAAACTGAATCCATACCAAAGTGATACAACAATACAAATTGTAAGTAGTCCTGCAAACGAACTTTTTGAAGGTGATGCTGGTGGAATTTTTCTAAACGGAAATCAGTATCAGTGTCAGATGCGAACAAGTGAATCTTCTTTTAATAATATGCCTACAAATTTAAGTACACCAGCATATTTAGAATTAGATTATAAAAGTAATTTCCCGCTAGAAATAGGAATATTAGCGAATCAAGTAGCTGGAGAAACTTACGAATACTCTCCCTTAATTACGCTAAACGCCACCAATGGTAAATGGAACAAAACTTATCTCTACTTACCTGACGCTTCTAATTTCTATGCCAACTCTCCTGAATTTGACGTTTATTTTAGAGTTACGAATCCGAACCAAGTTAATGGAATAGAAATTTATCTTGATAATATTAAAGTTGTTTTTTGGAATTAAATTCAATCTATTTAATTAAAAATGAAGAATAAGCAATCAACACGATTCAAACGAACAAAATAACCTACTTACAAAAAAAAGAACGCTAAATTTAAGTGAATACAATTAAAAAGATAGCAACATTTTACTTTCTAGCCGATTTTTTATCTGCTTTGACTGCTTGGGTCTTGTTTTATATTTTTCGTAAAACAAATATAGAATTTGCTCAGTTTTTACCCGATAATAATTTTTATTATGGATTAGTTCTCGTTCCTATTTATTGGATTGTAATTTATTATATCGTTGGATCTTATCGAAATGTTTTAAAAAAATATAGGCTAAAAGAATTTGGTCAAACTTTATTGATTAGCCTTTTAGGATGTCTTGTACTATTCTTTATTCTTATTTTAGATGATCAAATAAATAATTATAAAGACTACTACCTTTCTTTAATGGCTCTTTTTGGATTTCATTTTTCGTTAACGGTAATACCTCGTTTAACAATAACGTCCAATATCGTAAAAAAGATACACAAAGGGATATTGGGATTTCCCACTTTGATTATCGGAGGAAACGAAAATGCGCTAGCTATTTATAACGAAATAAAAGCATTGAAAAACAATCCTGGATATCAATTTATAGGATTTGTGAGTACAAACGGAGTCGATCGCTCTTTGTTAGAAGCTCCAATCAAATATTTTGGAAAGTATGACAATCTGAAATCAATAATCGAAAAAGAAAATATACAAGAAATCATAATTGCAATTGAATCTTCAGAACACGAGAATTTAAAGAAAATAATTAACGACTTAAATGCATACAACGTCTCCATAAAAGTAATTCCTGATATGTACGACATCCTTACAGGGTCGGTTAAATTAAGTGCTATTTTTGGAGCATTACTTATTGAGGTGAATTCTCATAAAATGCCTGTTTGGCAACAAAATTTTAAACGTTTTTTTGATATGGCTTCATCCATTGTAGCTTTACTTTTACTCAGTCCTGTCTTTCTAGTTTTAGCTCTAATCATAAAACTAACTTCTAAAGGTTCTGTTTTTTTTAAACAAGAGCGTATTGGAATAAAAGGAAAACCATTTATGATCTATAAATTTCGATCTATGGTAACTAATGCAGAAAAAGAAGGCCCTCAACTTTCGAGTTCAACTGACAGTAGGATTACTGGAATAGGAAAATTTATGCGAAAATCGAGATTAGACGAAGTCCCTCAGTTTTTTAATGTTCTAAAAGGAGATATGTCTTTAGTTGGACCTCGACCAGAACGTCAATTTTTTATTGATAAAATAATGGAAAGAGCTCCTCATTACAAGCATTTACAAAAAGTAAAACCAGGAATAACCTCTTGGGGACAAGTAAAATACGGGTACGCAGAAAATGTTGACCAAATGATAGAGCGTCTAAAATACGATATTTTATACATTGAAAATAGAACTTTAGCCCTCGATTTTAAAATCTTGATTTACACCGTACTCATTGTATTAAAAGGAGCTGGTAAGTAGGCTTCACTTATAAAAACTCATCGCTTTTTTTAGGATAAAATTAATTTCATCTATTTCAATATCTTTGTTTGGATTGATTGGCAATATTTTCATTTTGCTTCTATTTCCTTGAATTAACAAAGGGTGATTTATTTCTAACCCTTTTACAACTCCAATATAAGGCGCTTTCGTTTTCTTGTCTTGCCATAAGTAACAAAACATTTTTCCTTTATAAAGAAAAAAAGGCAATTTATATTTCCATGCTTCTTCAATCTGATCATCTAGTTTTAAAATAATTGAACGTAAGGCTAAAAAACAACTGTTATTTGGCTCGGATTGATTGAGGTAAAATTGATTTAAATCGCTAATCATGTTTTTTCTATGCAATTTAATATTCTTTTCGTATTTTTATACTCAATATGTCAGAAATAAATTTATTCAAAGAATTCAAAGAAAGTAGCCAAGAAGAATGGATACAAAAAATCAATATTGATTTAAAGGGAAAACCCTTAGAATCTGTTTTTTGGGAGTCAGAAATTGGAGCTATAAATCCAGTTTTATTCGATACTGAAATTAAAAATTCAAATCCAGGGAAATTTCCATTTACAAGAAGTACAAAAGTTGGAAATAATTCTTGGAACATCAGACAACAATTTGATTGCAGTTCAAATAACGTAAACCAAAGTTTGTTAAAAGCTTTAGAAGGAGGCGTAAACGCAATAGAACTCCATTCAATTGCTGAGGATGTCAATTTTTCTGAATTGTTGAATAATATTCAAATCGATATTGTAGAAGTTTACATTCATATTAATGGTCAAAACGGAATTGCTGTTTGCAATCTTTTTGAAGCTTATTGTATTTCCCAAAACTATAATCCTAATCAAATAAACGGAGGTATTATTTTTGATCCTGTAGATGAATTAAATAAAACAGGAAATATAAAATTTAACGAAGCTATCCCAAGTGCTTTGGTTACTTTAAGAATAACTTATCCAAACTTGACTATTTTTGGTGTAAATGCTACAACTTATGCTGAAGCTGGAGCTGATATTACGACGCAAATAGCTTGCGCTCTTTCGCATGGACACGAATATTTAGTACAACGTTTAGAGACTGGAGAAGCGCTATTAGATATCGTAAGCTCAATTGAATTTTCTTTTTCTATTGGCACATCTTATTTTATGGAAATAGCAAAAATAAGAGCTTTTAGAACGCTATGGGCTACAATTGTTGCTGAATACGATAATAGCCTAACTGTATTTCCGATTAAAATAAATGCACAAACCGCTAACTTGTATTATACTTTAAACGATAAATATAATAATTTATTACGAGCGACCACAAGTGGAATGGCTGCAATAATAGCTGGAGTAGATTCATTAGTCGTTTTACCTTTTGACCATAATGAAGAGGTAGCGTCTCAGTCATTTGGATTAAGAATTGCAAAAAACATACAACTCCTAATGCAAGAAGAAGCTTACCTCAATCAAGTTATTGATCCCGCTGGCGGTTCTTACTACATAGAGGAATTGACCAATAAACTACAGGATTTAGCTTGGCAAGAATTTAAAGAATTAGAAAATAAAGGAGGTATAATGCAAGCGGTTATTCAAGGTGAACTACAAGAAAAGATAACAGCTCAATTTAACCAGAAGCAAGCTCAACTAGATGACCAATCAAAAGTAATGGTTGGAGTTAACAAATTTAAAAACGAAAACGAAGCGTTGGGAAATTTAAAAGATACTGTAAAATTAGAAAATACTTTGGTTGAACCTCTATTGGCTAGAAGATTAGCAACAAAATATGAGGAAAAATAGATTAGTTACTTGTTCATTTTATAAGTGACTTCCCTATCTAATTCAAATTCAAACTCAATTGGATCCAACTGAATAGGCTTAGAAATCTCTATAAACGAATTGAATAAAACTGTTTTTTCTTTATAATCAAAGTAATCTTGATTTTCAAGTAAATCAAAACTAAAGGAAACAACTTTACTTTTTCCTGGTTTTAATAAAATTCTTTTGCTTTCAGAAACATCGTTATCCAATATAACATCTTCCGCTACTTGTACCTTTAATTGAGAAGGGATAATAATTACGTAATCATCACTATTATTAACTATTTTTAGTTGAATAACACTCTTTTTTAATTTAACATCTATTTTACTAAAACTAATAGCTACATCATTTAATGTATGTTTTAGTACTGGACTTCAGAAAATTTCACTATAAGGTTTACCATATAGCCAAATATAATAATTTATATTGTATTTTTCTTTATAATCCTAAATTTTATATTTGGCGGACTTTA
>WFNC01000041.1 GCA_015488785.1 Flavobacteriales bacterium
GTTGTATTTGTTGTGCTTGGTGCTTCATTTGACTCTTCTATTTCTTCTACATCAGGAGTTTCTACTACATCAGAAACGTTTTCTTCTATTTCTGGAGTTTCGACCACTTCAGGAACATTTTCTTCTACATCTGGAGTTTCTTCTACATTAGGGATGTTTTCTTCAATTTCTTCTGTTACGTTTTCTTCTATTTCTTCTTCTGGAGTATCTGTAGCTTCTTCTATTTCTTCTATTTCTTCATTTTCAGAAGTTTCATTACTTGCTACCTCTTCATTTTCAGTAGTGTTTTCTTGGTTGGTAGAATCATCCATTCCATCTGTACTTACAGCTTCTGCTTCAGGAGTTTCTTCTTCTCCCTCTATAACTTCTGGTTCTGTATTTGCTGTTACGGTTCCGTCTCCGTTTATTTCAAAAGTAAAGGACTGAATATCAGTTGTTTTTCTTTCGTCTTCATCCAAATATGAAAAACTTCCTGTAATTGTTTTACTACCTGTAGCATCTTCATCTGCAATGATTAAATATTTTAGTGTAATGCTACTAGCTGGCTGAATAGAATACCATATAAATAGAGCATTTGTTTCATTGAATGAGAAAGATGCTCCTTCTGTTTCTATTTCTTCAATTTCAATGCCTTGTGCATTGGTTAAATCTAGTTTTAAACGAGCAGGACCAGCAACACCTTCTTTAGCGATGTTTATTGTGACTTCCATTTCGTCTCCAGCGGCTACTTGTGAGCTACCAGATTGACTAATGGTAATGTCTCCAATGTACATTAATGGAGCCATTAACAAGCCGACTATGTTTAATGAAATAAAAATTGATTTATACATATTAATACGTTTTTGCTTTTCAAGTTGTTAACAAGAAAATGCTATTTTGTTAACAAATGTAACTTTAATTTTTATGGTAAACAAGCATATATTTAAACTTATTTAAAATTATTATTTCTGAATCTATTTGGGGGGTGGAGTCGTTAAAGTTATTGATAATTAATCAAAATCAAAATTCATGATAATAAATGAGGTTCAACTTAATTACTCGTCAATATTATTGTTCAAAAAAGTAATTAATAAGCTGATGTAAGTCTTTTACTCTTAGGTTGTTAGAGCCTTCGAAGAATCCGTCGAAAGTCGCGTTCATTTCTTCAACCGAAATCAAACCATCTAGGTTACTATCTACACTTTTTAATATTTCGGGTATATCTTCTCCTATTTTTTTGCTCGAAACACCATCCGCTGCTAAGCGTTCTTTTATATCTTCAAATATATTGTTCAATGTTTCGGTTGTAGCTTCTTCCGAAAAGGTGACTTTTCTTTCTGTTACAATTATGTTTTTTGCGTCAATTCGGGCTTGTATTAAAGAGTCGGTTATTGCTTGCCCTTCTTCATCAACTCTAGTATCTTCTGGAGTATTTGGTTCTACGTCTAAGTAATCAGCGACACCATCTTTATCGGCATCTAATGGACAACCATCTTTATCTACTTTTACATCCCATCTTGTTCCTTGGCATTTGTCTTTCGTGTCTATTACACCGTCTCTATCTTTATCTCCTTTGTCTATTCGTTTAAAATTAACATCTTCGTATTCTTTTGCTACAATTTCTTTTTTTCTTAAAATAAAGTTTAAAGAAAAGCCTCCATTAAAGTACTTGTCTTTTTTACTGTCTTCTACGTTGTCTATCCAATCTGTCGTTAGAAGATTATACGTTCCATATATTCGACCTTGAACTCTTTCTGTTATTTTCCATTTAAGTCCAAGTGTTAAAGGTATAGAAAAAGCGCTGTTTGAATAGTTTCCCTTTAATGCTGTTTCGTAGTTGTGATCTCTCTTTGTGGTTGGCGTTTGAGGAGAAGCATTGTCAGAAAACTCTGCTTCTGTACGAATAGAACCGTCTGTCCAATAGTTGTAAGTATTTCCATTTTTATCGATGACATCTGTACTCGAATTAAAATTAAATAAATGGAATCCTGCAGCTAAATACGGTGAAAAAGGGGACTGTTTTTTCATCGTAATATCGTTGTCGAAATTAAATATAAAGTTAACTCCTACTTGTGTAAATTTTGATTCAAAATTTCTAAAACGCAGTGAGTCAATATTGTTCTCATTATAAGATAACTTTCCCAAAATACCTGCTAATTCAATTCCTAGAATTTTTCCAAATCTTCTTTCAATACTGATATTGTAATAAGGTTTAGTACTTGAAAGTAAAGAAACGTCCGAGTTTAAAGTTAAATCACCTGAATATCCTGCGATTCCCAATCCTCCTCCAATGGTTAATAAATCTCTATTTGTATTTTCCGATGGTTGAGCTGTTTGACAAAATCCTATGCTCGCTAACAATAGTAAGACAATAGGAATAATTATTTTTATATTCATTATTTTATTGTTCAAAAA
This sequence comes from Flavobacteriales bacterium, assembly GCA_015488785.1. Taxonomy (GTDB): domain Bacteria; phylum Bacteroidota; class Bacteroidia; order Flavobacteriales_D; family Parvicellaceae; genus S010-51. Next base: position 2,395 of record WFNC01000041.1, read on the forward strand.
AGTAATCGATTAAATCGTTTATGGCTTTCACTGATAAAGCGTTCATTCCTGCAAAGAATCCGTCAATAGCTCCTGTAACTTCGTCTGGAGAAATTAAACCGTCATGATTTGTATCTGCTTCTATTAAATGTGGCGGAATTGAACTAGAACCAGATTTTGTTTCTACAATTTCATCAAATATTTTGTCTAATGTTGTAGCAGATGGAGCTTCTGAAAAACTGACATTTCTTTGTGTGGTCATCGCCATTTGAGCTTCTTTTCTTTCTGCTATTAGTTCTGCTGTAAGTGTTCTACCTTGTTCATCGACAATGGCTCCTTTTTTTGTGTCATTTTCTTTATCTAAATAATCAGGAATACCGTCTCTGTCTTTGTCAAGTGGGCATCCAGAACCGTTAACTTTTACGCCTTTTGGAGTGTTCTGACAAATGTCAATGTCATCTTTTATTCCATCTTGATCGGAATCAGAATTGTCTATTGCTGTGAAATCAACTTCGTCATAACGATGTCTTCTTTCTTTATTCTTCATTTTAAGAACATAATGTATCCCGAAACCAAAGTTAAAGCTTTTATCATTGTTTCCGTTTGCTTGAATATTATCGACCCAATCAGAAAATAGGATATTGTATGTTCCGAAAAATCTACCGTGTAATTTTTGAGACAGTTTCCATTTAAAACCTAGTGTTAAGGGGACAGCAAATGTATTTCTTTTGTAGTTTGTAGTTGAGTCTGTTAGCTGTGTTTCGTAGTTATAATCTCTATTTATGATTGTTGCATTTGGTGCATCTTTATCAAATTCTGGGACATTTTTGATTGTTCCATCTGACCAATAATTATAGCTTATTCCATTTTCGTCTTTTAAATCGGTATAAGAATCAAATTTTAAGTAATGAAATCCTGCTGAAATATAAGGAGCAAATGGAGTTGATTTTTTTATTAATAAATCATTGTCGAAATGTAAGACTAAATTTAGACCAACTTGCATAAACTTAGATTCGAAATTTCTATTTTGGCTAAGTGTTCCAGAGTGCTCGTTGTATGAAAAAGTTCCCATACTTGCGTCTATTTGACCGCCTAGAATATTTCCAAAACGCCTTTCGAAATTGAGGTGATAGAAAGGTCTTAGGTTTGATAGTGTAGCTGTATTTCCTTCTGTATTTAAATCTCCCATGAATGATGAGAAACCAACGCCAGCTCCAATTGTTACTAACTCAATTCTTCCATCGTTTCGAGTGTATTGAGCAGATGTAGCAATGCTGTAAAGGAATAGTATGATTGCAATGAATGGTAGTTTCATATTATATAAGGTTTAAAATATACTCCAACCAATAAGCTTATTGGTTGGAGTATAGAGAATCCATTAACTGGAATGTTAATGAATTCTAAAAAGTAAATGTATTAAAAAAAATAATAGTTTAACAGTTTTTTAAACCTTTTTTCTTTAGAAGTTGGGAGATAGTGAATGTTTGTTGTAAAATTTGTTTATTTCTGCAACGGCTTCATCGGCTGTATCTACTAATATCATAAGGTCTAAGTCTCCTGGGCTTATGTTGTGCTCTTGGTCTTCGATTACATCTTTTATCCATTTTAGCATTCCAGACCAAAAATCTGTTCCGACTAATACAATTGGAAATTTCCCTGTTTTTGTGGTTTGAATTAATGTGATGGCTTCAAAAAGTTCATCTAATGTTCCAAATCCTCCTGGCAATGCAATAAATCCTTGGGCGTATTTTACAAACATTACTTTTCTTACAAAAAAGTAATCGAAGCTGATTAGTTTGTCGTTGTCGATGTATGGGTTTCCGTGTTGTTCGAATGGTAATTCGATGTTTAGCCCTACAGAAACTCCGTGTCCTTTTTTAGCTCCTTTGTTTCCTGCTTCCATTATTCCAGGACCTCCTCCTGTTATAACTCCGTAATCGTTTTGAGTTAATTTGTAAGCTATTTCTTCTGCTAATTTGTAGTATTTTGTTCCTGGTTTTGTTCTTGCTGATCCAAATATTGAAACGCATGGTCCTATTTTAGCCATTCTGTCGTATCCTTCTACAAATTCGGACATGATTTTGAATACCGCCCAACTGTCGTTGGTTCTGATTTCGTTCCACGTTTTTTGCTTAAACGCTTCTTTTACTCTGTCTCTTTTTTCTTCGTTTTCCATTTTTCTTTTTTTATGAGTGAAAGAAAATAGGAAGTCAGTAATTGATTTCCATTTTCTAATCTCTAGATTTTTTTTTCTATTTTTTTTGCAAGAGGGATAGTAGCGGCATCCTTTTTTGTTTTTCACAAAAAAGATACAGCGTATAGCCCGTTCCCGATTTTATGAGGGACTTGCCCTAATTATTATTTTAATTCTTTTTTTAAGTATTCTGCTGTGTAGCCGATTCCTTTTTTTACAATTGCTTCTGGAGTTCCTGTGCTTAGAATTTCTCCTCCTTTTTTTCCTCCTTCCATGCCTACGTCTATAATGTGGTCGGCAATTTTTATGATGTCCAAATTATGTTCGATAACAAGGACTGTGTTTCCATTGTCAACCAATTTATTGAGTACATTTAAGAGCATTTGAATGTCTTGAAAATGTAATCCTGTTGACGGTTCGTCTAAAATATAAAATGTGCTTCCTGTCGCTTTTTTTGCTAATTCGCTGGCTAGTTTTATCCGTTGTGCTTCTCCTCCCGAAAGTGTGGTTGAGGGTTGACCTAATTTAAGGTATCCTAAACCAACGGCATCTAATGTAGTCAATTTTTGTTGAATAGCGGGAATGTTTTCGAAAAATTTAACAGCTTCTTTAATTGGCATTTCGAGTACATCGTTGATTGATTTTCCTTTGTAGCGAACTTCTAGCGTTTCTCTGTTGTATCTTTTTCCGTGGCAGGTGTCGCAACTGACAAGTACGTCTGGAAGGAAGTTCATTTCTATGGTTTTGACTCCTGCTCCTCGGCATTCTTCGCATCTTCCGCCTTTGACGTTAAAGGAAAATCGACCTTGTTTGTATCCTCTTATTTTTGATTCGGGAAGGTTGGCGTATAGGGCTCTAATTTCGTCAAACATTTTGGTGTAAGTTGCGGGGTTGGAGCGTGGTGTTCTTCCAATTGGCGTTTGGTCTATTTCAATTACTTTGTCTATGTTTTCTAATCCTTTTATGGATTTGTATGGGAGTGGGTTTTTGACTCCTTTGTAAATGTGTTTGTTCAAAATAGGATAGAGCGTACCGTTGATGAGTGATGATTTTCCACTTCCAGATACGCCTGTAACACAAATAAACTTTTCGAGTGGAAATTTAACGGTAACATTTTTTAGGTTGTGACCTATTGCTCCTTTTAGTTCTAAAAACTTTTTGTTTCCTTTTCGTCTTTTTTTAGGGACTTCTATTCCAATTTTACCGGTTACGTATTGACTTGTAATGGATGTTTCTTTTCCAAGTTCTGATGGTTTTCCTTGCGAAACGATGTTTCCTCCGTTGATTCCTGCAGCTGGTCCAATGTCTATAAGATAATCGGATTCTTGCATTATTTCTTTATCGTGTTCTACTACGATTATTGAATTTCCTCCGTCTCTTAGGTTTTTGAGGGATTGAATTAACCGTGTATTGTCTCTTTGGTGCAATCCAATTGATGGTTCGTCCAATATATATAGCACGCCTGTAAGTTCCGATCCAATTTGTGTTGCCAAGCGAATACGTTGTGCTTCTCCTCCAGAAAGTGTTTTAGCACTTAGGTTTAAGGAAAGGTAGTCTAGTCCAACTTCGAGTAAGAATCGTGTTCTATCTTTTACTTCTTTTATAATGTCTCGTGCAATTATTAATTGCTGTTTTGATAGCTTGTTTGGTAATTCTTCTGCCCAGAGGTAAAGTTCAGAAAGGTCCATTTTAGTTAATTCGGAAATGGATTTATTATCGACTCTATATAATGAAGCGTCTTGTTTTAGGCGAGAGCCATTGCATGTACTACAAGTTGTTTTGTTGGTGAAACTTTCTGCCCAGCGTTGAATTTGCTTAGATGTTGTGTCTTCTTGATGGCGAGCAACAAAATTAATAATCCCTTCAAAGTTTGATACAATTTCATGAACTCCATTTTCTCCTAATATTTTTATAATATCTTCTGTTCCATATAATAAAATATTTAAAACTGTGTCAGGTATTTTACTAATGGGCGTATCTAAACTAAGCTTTTTATCTTTAAGAATGATTTCAACTTGTTTGAATAAGTGGTTGGCTTTGTATTTTCCTAATGGTGCTATACCTCCTTTTTTGACGGTAAGTTTAGGGTCTGGAATTATTTTAGCGATATCGATTTCTGCGACTTCTCCTATTCCATTACATTTTGGACAAGCTCCATGTGGTGAGTTAAATGAAAATAAGTTGGGCTCTGCTTCTGGGAGCGAAAATCCAGATGAGGCACACATTAAAAAACGGCTAAATCTTTTTTCTTCTCCTGTTTTATGGTCTAGAATGGTTAGTTCTTCATTTCCTTTTTTTAATGCTTCTTCGATTGCTTTACTCAACCTTTTAGTAGATTTTTTTTCTACTTTTAGTCGGTCTATAATTAAATCGATGTCGTGGTTTTTGTAACGGTCTAGTTTTAGTCCTGCTGTAATTTCTCTTATTTCTCCGTCTATCCTAACTTTTAAAAATCCTTGTTTTGTTAGCTTTTGGAACAGTTCTCTATAATGCCCTTTTCTCGATTTGATTAAAGGGGCTAATATTATAATTTTTTCTGTATTGTATTTTTCTTGTATTAATAATTCAATTTCTTTTTCCGAATATTTAACCATTTCCTCTCCCGAAGTTGGTGAAATAGCAATTGAA
>WFNC01000042.1 GCA_015488785.1 Flavobacteriales bacterium
CGTGTATTTTTATTTTACCAGCTATATAATCGTTAACAGCAGCCCCCGCTATTATTCCAATATAAGTATTGGTCGGTGTAGCTTGTTGGTAAATATATAAAGCCTCGTTCTCGTCTTTTTGAAGTGTTTCATTCTTTTTAAAGTCCTTATATTTATCCCTTACCTTTTCAAACCTTTCGGTAGAGTTTGGTTTGGTTTTATCATCCGTTCCAAACTCAGGATTTATCACATGCAAAAAGGTAAAAGGATTCCCCTCTAAGCGAGCCATTAAAATATGCTTTTTGTAATTGTAAAACGGTCTAGATGCAACTAAATTTGCTTTGTCTCTTGGAGGTCTAACAGCTTTGAAAGGTTTTATTTTTATCATGAGTGTGTAATCGTGTGTGTAATACCTATTGTATAAGAGGTATAAAAATTTAAAGATAAGTAAAATCAAGTATATTTTAAAGTAGATGTTTCTTTTTTTAGTTCTATACAGTCTTTAAATTATTAAGAATAGAAAACAAGACAGAATTTAAACCTCAATACAATTCGTTTCCATTGGCTAATTATATTTTTTTTATAAAAAACACATTTTTTTTGTAAGGAATTGTTTTTTCTCCTACCAATAAGCAAGAACATTAAAAAAAAGATAAGAATATGAACAAGAAGAAAATTATAATAATCGCAGCAGTAGTTCTTTTGGGAGGAATAGGCGTATTTTTAAGTCAGTGGTTTATGCCACATCGAGACGTACAAAATTCAGCAATCGATATTCATATTACAGCCCCCAATTTAGTTTCCGAATATTTAGAAGACGCAAGCAAAGCAAATACAAAATATTTACAATCCGAAGGAGATTCAAAAATTTTGGCAGTCACAGGGAAGATAACAAGTATGGAAGAAGACATGAAACATCAAAAAGTAATTTATTTAGCCTCAGACACCGAAGCCAAAGTTAGTTGCACTTTCACCGCCGAAACCAACAATGAAGTTGACAATCTAAAAGTAGGAGATCAAGTAGATGTAAAAGGAGTGATTCGCTCAGGAGCAACTTACGACGAAGATTTAGAAATGTACGAAGATGTCATAATGGAAAAATGTGCCATTCTAAAGAAGTAAGATTAGGGCAAGTTTATTTGTAAAAAAAACAAATAAACCGCGCTATCCACTATATCTTTTTTGCGAAAAGCAAAAAAGGATGCCGTTCCTATCCCTCTTGCAAAAAAAAACAGGAAGTAGATTGATCGAATGACTCCAAGTCATCCGATCAATAGAGAGGTTCACTAATGAAAGAATAAAATAAACAAAATCAATAACAAAGTAAAAACAAAAATTATGAAAAAGTCAATTATTATCATTGCAGCAGTAGTACTCGTATTATTATCAGCATTTAGCGCTGTATCGGGAAAATATGTAACCAAAGGAGCGCACATCAATTTCTTTTCACACACATCTGTAGAAGACATTAAAGCAGACAATTACAAAGCAGTAAGTACAATCGATTCAGAAACAGGAGTCGTTATATTTTCTATACCAATGCAAAGTTTTGAATTCGAAAAAGCGTTGATGCAAAAACACTATAATTCAAAAAAGTTTTTAGACACACAAACATATCCAAAAGCGAAGTACAAAGGAAAAATCACTAACCTTTCTGAAATTAATTTTGACAAAGACGGAACATACCAAGCTGTTATAACAGGTCAAATGACAATCAAAGGACAAACTAAAGATAGTGATCAAAAAGGAACAATAACAGTAAAAGATGGTGAAGTTCACGTAACAGCAAAAACTACAATTACATTAGCGGATTATGGTATTGGATTCGAAAAAGGAAAACCAGCAAAAAACATAGCAAAAACAATCGACGTTACAGTTGATGCTAAATACAAAAAATAAAAATTACACCAGTTGATTATACTCAATGCAATTAGCTTTTTTTTGAAAAAAGAAAGGTTCAAAAAATCCTAAAGCTAATTGTTTTGAGTATTTCCAATTCCCCCGATTGGTTAATCGCTTTTTTACATTTCTAAATTGAAGAATAGTTCGTAGCTTTAATTCTTAATTCTTAATTTTTAATTCTTCATTCAAAATTAAACAAAGTGTACAAAAGCTGCGTTAAGGATAGAAGCGGCATCCTTTTCTGTTTTTTTTACAGAAAAGATATAGC
>WFNC01000043.1 GCA_015488785.1 Flavobacteriales bacterium
AAGTTAATAAACAAAAAGCCGAATTTTTAATTAACAATCCCAACAGCACCATTTATATAGTTTATAGTGAACCTTATTTCAAACTCCGTATCGGTGACTTCAGAACAAAACTTGAAGCATTAGCCTATTTACAAAGTATCAACAAAGAATATCCCTTTGCTTTTATTGTATCTGATAAAATAAACTATCCCATTTTACAAGGGAACAATTATCAAGAACCAGAAAAATAATTTTTATTTTCGAAAAGCATATAGTAGTAAGTCATTACACTATTATAGTGAGGAATAAAACCAATTTGGTATGCCGACACTCCTTATAATAACTCGATTATTATTTTTATTAATCCCTTCAACATTTTTAGGATTACTAAAACATTAATAATGACTATGAAAGATAGTTTGGTATTAGTTTAAGATAATTACAATCATTCCACTTGCTAGAATATAAATTTTTTATTATCTTTGACCAATAATATAATCACTAAAGATAACTTTTTTACCTATGAACGAGATACTTGTTGCTGTAGATTTCTCGAAATCTTCGGTTAATGCTTTAGCGCACGCCATTGGCCTTGCCTCTCGATTTAAATCGAGAATGATTTGGGTATGGGTTGAGAATAAAAATTCAATCCGACATTTAGCAATTTCAGACAAAGAGGATCTTAGTAAAACGGTGGAAAGAAAGTTTTCTGACCTTAAAGATACTTTTAAAAACGATATTGATTTGCACCTAATTACAACAATAGCAATAAAAGGGGCAACTACAAAAGCTATTTTAAAAATTTCCTCGGAGCGGATGGTTGATTTTATAGTAATAGGAACACATGGCTCCCAAGGATTTAGAAAATTATTAATGGGCAACAACGCCAGAAATATCATTACAGGAGCTAAATGTCCCGTATTGAGTATACGTCTACATCGTGATTTAAAACGAGAACTCAAACGGATTATTTTACCAATTGACAGTTCATTGGACACACGACAGAAGCTACCAATAACAACAAAAATTGCACTTGCTTATAATGCAGAAGTCCACCTTCTAGGTCTCTATTTCTCAAGTATAGAGAGCCTACGACAAAGGGTAAATAACTATATTGAACAAACAGAAAAATACTTATTAAAAAGTGGAGTAACTAAAATTGTTACTCATCTAACTACATCAAAAAGTGGAGCTAGAACAATTATTAATTATGCTATGAAAGTGGATGCGGGATTGATTTCAACAATGCTCGACACAGAAAACCTTACCTCTGATATATGGTTAGGTTCACAGGCACAACAATTAGTCAATCAATCACCCATACCTATATTAAGTATTACAAATAAAAACTTACTACGGACGAGACCCATATTCTAAATGCAAACCAACACTTAAGCAACCTAAAGGTAATATTCAACCGACAGAAGACCTAAAATGGTATTAATGTAACAAGTCTATAGCTTGTTATAAGCCTTGGAAATTTTATTGGCAACAGAATGAAATTCTTGTGCAGAAAATTTGAGTTTATCTCTTTTAAAATCCATATCATAAATACTATTGATAGGAATAATATGAATATGAGTATGAGGAACCTCCAAACCAATGACAGTAATACCTATACGTTTACAAGGTACAACACTTTCTACTGCTTTTCCTACTTTTTTTGCGAAAGTCCAAAGCCCTGTATAAGTTTCCTCATCCAAGTCAAAAACATAATCAACCTCTTTTTTAGGAATAACGAGTGTATGACCTTGAGCTAAAGGATTGATATCTAGAAACGCAAAAAAATCTTCCGTCTCCGCAACTTTATAGGAAGGTATTTCCCCCTTAACAATCTTAGAAAAAATACTACTCATAATTATAAACGTTCAATTTTGACAATTTGAAACTTCATAACACCGGCAGGCACACTAATTTCGGCAATATCACCTACTGATTTACCCAAAATTCCTTGTGCTATGGGCGAACTAACTGATATTTTTCCATTTCGGATATCGGCTTCTTTTTCAGGAACAAGGGTGTAGCTCATCTCCTTTTTATTGGTAACATTTCGAAGCGTTACCGTAGATAAAAGCAAGGCTTTGGAATCATCCATTTTAGACTCATCGATAATTCTAGCATTTTGCACAATAGTTTGCAATTTGGAAATTTTAAGCTCCAGTAGTCCTTGGGCCTCTTTAGCCGCATCGTATTCTGCATTTTCAGATAAGTCGCCTTTATCTCTAGCTTCGGCAATTTGCTGAGAAATAGCCGAGCGTTGCAC
>WFNC01000044.1 GCA_015488785.1 Flavobacteriales bacterium
CTTTTATGCCGGTCTATGTTTATATTCATTTTTAGCCTTGTCTTTTTTACGCACAAGTTATTATTTTTATAAATTTGTGTGCGTGAGGTCGCTATCGCTCAGTTGCTTCGTTTTTTTGACCAAGAACTAAGTGAAACGTTCTCATTTATACCTTTAAAAAGGAATAGAAAAGAATAGATAAAAAAATGAAGAGCCTGTCCGGCTTGAGGACATAGAGCAAGTAGAGAAAAAAAGAATTGGTATTTATCCTTTTGGGGAAACAAGTGGATAAGCATATTTTTTTATTTCATCTTTCTGTAAAAGACCGTATTTTCTGCCAACTTAACTAATTATAGCGTATAGTTCATTTTTAAAACTGACAATTTTGTAATTAACGGGACTAATTCTTTGCAAGTAGTTAACCCTTGTTTTTCGCTATATTAAATATATTTACTTGGTAATTAATAAGTTATGTTATTTCTATAGTTTTTATTTCTCTTTTTTTTTATTTTTGGTTCACTATTTGTCAAGTAGTAATCAAACATTCAAACTTTAAAAAATAAATACCATGGATTTAATTAAAACATTAGCTTACGCAGGATTAGGATTAACAGCAGATACAAACGAAAAATTGAAAGAAAAATTTGAAGCATTAGTAGAAGCAGGAAAAAAAGCAGACGGTGAAGGTAAAAACATTATCGGAGATTTTTTCAAAACAATGGATGCTACAAAAGAAGATATAGAATCTAACTTTGAAAAAAATAAAGCGAAATTAGAAGAAAAATTTCCAGCTTTAAAAGAGTTAGAAGAAAAATTGAATAAGACAAAAGAAGATGTTACTACTAAATTCAATGATACTAAAGCTGATTTAACTGAAAAAGCTAAAGCAGCAAAAGAAGATTTAACATCAAAAGCAAAAACAGCTCAAAAAGATATTACTGATAAAGTAAAAGGAGCAACAGAAGATTTAACTGCAAAAGCTAAATCAACAAAAGAAGATATAGAAGCTAAAGTTACTAAAGTAACAAAAGCAAAAAAGACTGAAGATAAAAAATAATCTTCAATAAAGAATTTGGAATAGGTGTATTTCAAATGTGTGTAGTAGTTTTAGTTCAAAAACACTTATCTAATCTAATTTAGATAGGTGTTTTTGTTTTTTTATGAGTTTTTTTTAGCACCTTTATACTAATGTTAAAAAAAATACTAATACTGGGAATCTTTTTTGTTTGGGTTAACACCATAGCGCAAAACAATGAGCGGATTGTAGAATTAGAGTCATTTCTTGAAACCGATATCACGCAAGAAAAATTGGCGGAAACAACCTTGAACCTCTCTATTCTTTACCAAGAGAAAGATTTAGAAACAAGTGTTTCCTATCCCGAAAACCTGGATAAGGCGATTTTGTATGCCCAAAAGTGCGTTGATATTAGTGACGGCATTCATTATACAACAAAAAAAATAAAAGCAATACACCAATTAGGGCGTTTGTATCGATTAAAAAAAGATTTTAAGAAAGCGTTGTTTTATCATAATCAAGGGTTAAAAATAGCCAAAGATTATTCCAATCAGAAAAGTATAGCAAATGCCTATATCAATATTGGAAAGGTTTATCACGAAGCAAATAAAGAAGAGTTAGCAAAAGAAAGTTTTTTAACAGCCATTAAGCTAGGGGAAAAGATTAAGAATCCTTTAATAAAATACCTGGCTAATACTTCGCTAGGAGACTTGAATTTAGATTTGAATAAAAAAAATATCGCAACGCAGTTTTATATCGAAGCGTTGGATAATATATTACAAACCAACAATACTTATTTACAAGGAATTGCTTACAAAAGGGTCGCTAAATATGTTGATTTAACGAAGCGTTTGGAAATGCTAAAAAAAGCACTTCAAAAATTTGAAGAGATAGATGACAAAAAGGAATTAGCTGAAATAAATTTTTTACTTGGAGTTTATTACCAAAATAATAAAGATTATGATAATGCAATCATCTATATGAAAAATAGTTTGGGATTTGCAGAACTATCAGGATATCAAGAGTATATAAAAAAAGGGTATGAGAATATCGCTATGGTTTACGAGAAAAACAAAGATTATGAAAACGCTTATGATTACCTAAAATATTACAGTGCTATAAAAGGAGCTAAAGTGATTTCTGAATTGGAAGCAAAGCTAGAACTAGAAAAAAAGAACAATGAAATAGCATTGAATAATCAGAAAAATCAAGATAAATTAGAAGCGGAACGAACAAGAACATACGTGCTTTTTTCTGTTGCATTACTTATTCTAATCTTTAGTATAATTCTTTATTATAACTTACTTCAGAAAAATAAAATGAATGAAGAGCTGAAAAAAGCTACGGAATTAGCGCACAGTTCTAAAAAAGAAAAAGAAGAGTTTTTTGCTTACACGAGTCACGAAATTAGAACTCCTCTAAATGCTGTTGTTGGAATGACACAACTTTTAGGACAGACAGCGTTAGACGAAGTTCAAAGTAAATATCTAAAAACGATAAAATCAAGCGCCAAGAATATCCTTTTTCTTGTGAACGATGTTTTAGATTTAGCTAAATTAGAAAAAGGAGCGATAACATTGGAAAATATAGACACTTCTTTGTTTGATATAATCTCAGAAATAGAAGGTTCTTTAAGTTTTAAAACGAAGGGGAAGAACGTAAAATTAATTACTGTTTTAGATCCTAATATTCCAGACTACGTAAAGGCGGATCCACTTCGTTTAAATCAAGTTTTATTGAATTTGACCGACAATGCATTAAAATTTACGAAAGAAGGTGAAGTAAGAATCGAATTAAATTTGCAAGAAGAAACAGAAGAGACGATACAGGTTTGTTTTAAGGTTATAGATACAGGAATAGGTATTAGTAAAGAGAAAATTCACTCTATTTTTGAGAATTATCAGCAAGCAAGTGTCGATACAACTCGGAACTATGGGGGCACAGGTTTGGGCTTAGCAATCACCAAACAGTTAATAGGGTTAATGCATTCTGAAATAAAAATTGAAAGTAAAATAGGAGAGGGATCAACATTCAAATTTAAAGTAACATTTGACAAAAGTAATCGCCTAAAAACGGAAAATAATTTAGTAGAAAAACCACAGTACAAAGCAATCTCAAATGTAACGATTTTAGCGGTAGATGACACTTCGCTAAATCGTTCTATTTTTTATGATTTAGTTTATTCTAAAGAGAAGAATGTAGAAGTTTTCTTAGCCGAAAATGGAAAAGAAGCAATCGAATTGACATTAAAAAATAAGTTTGACATTATTGTAATGGATTTGCAAATGCCAATTTTAAATGGATTTGAAGCAACAGAAGAAATTCGTAAAAACGCAAATAATTTAAACCAAAACACTCCCATTATAGCGATGACCGCCCATGCAATAGAAGGTGTGTCGGAGCGTTGTGAAAAGGTAGGGATGAATGATTCTGTTTCTAAACCAATTAATTTGTCGGTTTTGTTTCAAAAGATAGCCCAATATACAAATCAAGTTCCCGAAGAAAAGGTAGAAAAAAGTAATGAAGTAGAATTAGACATTGTTACCGATACGGTGAATTTAAAAAGTTTGTATGAATTAGTAGGGCGGAAAAACGAAAAACTAGTTAAATATATTGACTTGTTTTTAAAAAATGTTCCTAAAGATTTTAAAGTATTAAAAATAGAGTTTGAGCTAGGTAAATGGGATAGTTGTGCTAAAATTGCTCACAAGATAAAAGGAAACGTAGGTTATATGGGGATAACAAAAGCAAAAGAATTATTAGTAGAAGTCGAAAAACTAAAAGATGTAGTTGCAAGAGAAAATAATAATAACGATATTGTATTCGAATTGGAAGCTGTCATTAAAAAGGCAACAGCTGATTTAGTACAAATAAAAAACAACTTAACAACTTAGGTATGAGAACGATTGTAGTAGATGATGATGAATTATCAAGAAGTGTAATAGAAGATTTGATTGAAGAATCATCTGATATTGAGTTGATAAAGTCTTGTGAAGATCCTGTAGAAGCTTTTAATATTATAAAAGATGAACACATTGATTTAGTTTTTTTAGACATTGAAATGCCAAAAATGGATGGAATGGAAATGATTCGATCATTAAACCCATTACCTCAAATTATATTGGTAACATCACATACCGAATATGCTTTAGAGTCTTACGAATATGATGTGACAGATTTTATACAAAAACCAATAACATTACCTCGTTTCTTAAGAGCAGTAGAAAAAGCGAAAACAAGATTCGAAGACAATAGAGCAGATATTACAACAAAAGATAAAACGATTTTTATAAAATCAGATTCAAGACTAGTGCAAATTAGCACAGAAGACATTTTATGGATAGAAGCTTTGGGTAACTATATGCGAATCTTTACGGTTGACAATAAGTTTACAATATTAAGTACAATGAAAGATATTGTAACAAAATTACCGTCCGATCAATTTACAAGAGTCCATCGTTCATTTGTAATTCGAGTAGATAAAATAAACTCGATAGAAGACAATTACATTATAATTGGAAGTAAACAAATTAGTATCGGAAAAGCTTACAA
>WFNC01000045.1 GCA_015488785.1 Flavobacteriales bacterium
TAAAGACAAGCAAGCAACAGCGCTTGATATACCTGTAACCATTATTTATAGCTATTTCCCAAATTCGAAAACAACATTCTATGCATTAGGTTCTCATTCGGTAAGAAATCAATATAATCCAAATAATTACAGCGACGCAATTACTTCTGCAAACAACTATACTTCTGCTGGTCTAGGATTTAAGTATAAAATAACTTCTAAACTGCAAATAGAATTATTATACACCAATTTTTTAAGAGGAATTAACTCTGGTTTAGGAAATACGTTTAATATTGGTCTTCGGTATGTACATTAGCATAAAATTACTAAAGCTAATAACTCCATAAACACTTATTAAACATAAGATTAGCAAAAAAACAGAGTTATAAATTTGGAATAAGCAACTATTTTAAGTAAATTTCGTCAGTTAATAAAGTCTTTTTAAATAAAAACAAGGCCTTTTTATCAATACTACACACATGAAAAATATTTACTTTACAACGTTGATTGCTCTATTTAGTTTTCAAGCATTCGGTCAAATTCAATTACCTGCTTACAATACTTACCAGCAAGAAATGGATGTTGCTTATCAACAATATCCAACAGTTCCGAGAGGAATATTGGAAGCCGTTTCTTACAAAATGACGCATTTTAGTCACATCGACGATAGTTACCAAGAAAGTTGTTTTCAATTACCAAGTGTAAATGGAGTAATGGGAGTAATGGATGATCAAACAGGATATTTTAGAAACAACTTATTGTTGATTTCTCAACTTTCTGGTTATTCAATTTCAGAAATAAAAACAGATCCTCAAAAAAATATTTTAGCTTACGCTTCAGCTTACAGTCACTTGTTAATTAATATGGGAATTAGCCCAACAGATATTAACGAACATGACAGGGTAATTACGGAGCTATCAGAAATCCCCCTAGACCATGACCCTGTTAATGATTATGCTATGAATGCAAGATTATATGGGGTTTTTAGTTTACTAAAAGGTTTTAATGTTACAGCATCTGCACAAGTAAATTTAGAAGAAATTTTTGGATTAAATAATCTAAAAGTATTAAGTAGTACAGATGTTTCTGTTTTAGATACTACAGTAACAACTAACTCGGGAGTTAATTATATTTCACAAATGAGAACAAGTCAATATGGTCCTGCAATATGGTCAGCCACACCGTCTTGTAATTATGGTTCCAGAAATGGAACAGCAATAGATGGAGTTGTTATTCATACAACTCAAGGTTCTTATGCCGGTTCTATCTCTTGGGCAAAAAATTGTTCCTCAAGTGTTTCTTTTCATTACATCATTCGTTCATCAGATGGGCAAGTCACACAAATGTTATTAGAATCAAAAAAGGGATATCACGCTCGTTCTGCAAACTCTCACACAATCGGAATAGAACATGAAGGATATGTAAACGATGCTTCTTGGTACACCAATGCGATGTACGCTAGTTCAGCAAATTTAACAAGAGATATTACCCAAAGTGGCTATGGGATATTACCAACAAGAACCTATTTTGGACCTGGTAATTCAGGAGCTTCTCTTACATTAGGAACTTGCGTTAGAATAAAAGGGCATCAACATTGGCCAAATCAAACACACAATGATCCAGGAATCAATTGGAATTGGAAAAAATATTACAATTTAATTAACAATGGTAGTCCAACAGTAGCGACTGCAGCAACAGGAAGTTACTTTGATACAGGAGGAGCTTCAGGAAATTATTCGAATGATGAGCGAAGCTTATATTTAATTCAACCAACTGGAGCATCAACAGTTACCTTAAATTTCACAGCTTTTGATTTAGAAAACAATTGGGATTATTTAATTGTTTATGATGGAGCTACTACAGCAGCAACACCTCTAGCAACTTTAACAGGTACTTCAATTCCAAATAATATAACATCTACAAGTGGTAGTATCTTAGTAGAATTTAGATCGGATTGTGCAACAAGTAAAGGAGGTTGGGCATTAACATGGGCTTCAAACGGTTCTGGAGGAAGTGGTGGTAATAATGGCGGTGGAACAGGAGGGAATACGGATATTACACCACCTTCTACATCAGTAGCAAATGGAAATAACTGGGAAACTACTAATTTTACAAAATCATTTTCAGATGCAGATAATTCAGGAGGAAGTGGTTTGAAAGAAAAATATTATCAAGTAATTGATTACAATGGAACAGAATGGAGAGCGAACGATGGTAATGGATTTTTAAAAGATAATTTTGACATAGCTATCAATGGAGATTGGGCACAACAAGTAGGAAGTTGGTCTATCAGCAATAATGCCTTGCAACAAACCAATCAAACAGAATCCAATTCGAACATTTATGCATTATTGGATCAAAATTCGAACAATCAATTTTTGTATAATTTCTCAGCAAGAATAGAAGGCTCTGGAACAAATAAGAGAGCAGGGATTCATTTTATGTCTGACGATGGATCTTTAACAAATAGAGGGAATTCTTACTTTGTATATTTTAGATCAGATAACAATAAAATACAAATTTATAAAGTTACAGGAGATGCAATACATTTAGAACAAGAAGCGCCATATTCTATTAATGATAATATGTGGTACGATTACAAAATCACTTACGATAAAGTAACAGGTAAAATAGATGTTTGGGTTGATGATGATCATGCTATCTCTTGGACAGATGCGACTCCAATAACAAGTGGAGATTATGTTTCAATAAGAAGTGGAAATTGTATTTTTAAAGTTGATCAAATAAATGTTTACCACGGTAGAAGTTCTACAGAACCGATATCAGTCGGAGTTGCTTCTACAAATGATTTAAGATTTCAAAATCCTACACCATCAACATCAGCAGGTAAAATAAAATCAATTGTAATTGACAACGAAAATAATGTTTCTGCTATTGGTTCTAAGAATGTAAATGTAGATTGGACTCCACCATCAGACGTAACGAGTTTAAATGATGGTACGGCGGCAGATATTAATAATACTTCGAGTAGTACACAGCTTTCTGCAAATTGGACAGCTTCAGTTGATGTAAATTCATCTGTAGCAAAATATTGGTATGCAATCGGAACAACTGCAGGAGGAACAAACGTAAGAAATTGGACCGACAATTGGTTTAGTACAGACCTAACTGCTACTGGACTTTCTTTAACAATTGGAACAACTTATTATATTTCTATAAAAGCAGAAAATGGAGCAGGGTTAATGTCTAATGTAATTTCTACCGACGGACAAATCGTAGATAATCCATCAGGAACTCCAACAGCTTCTTTTATTGTTCACAATGCTGCTGGTTGTGCAAACGATCCAATAGCATTATCAAATAATTCTTCAAACGCAACAGCTTACCAATGGTCTGTAAATGGAGGAGCGACGATTAACAATCCTACTGCAACTAATCCTACTGCAACATTTCCAGCTACTGGAACTTATGATGTAACATTAATCGCTACAGGTACAGGAGGAGCAACAGATACAGATGTTCAATCTATTTATGTTACAGTAGAAGATGCTCCAATAGCGAATGCTACATTGAGTGATACTTTGATTTGTGCAACCAATCCAATGGTTACTTTTACGAACCAATCATTAAATGCTGACAACTATATTTGGGGATTTGGTGACGGTACAACTTCAACAGATGTAAGTCCTTGGCATAATTACAATAATCCTGGTGTTTTTAATGTTTCATTAACGGCTATAAATGGGAATTGTCCAAGTGATGTTATATTTATGACCGTTGAAGTTGGAGATTGTTCAGGAATAGAAGAAGAGAATAGTTTAAATCTAAGTGTATTTCCTAATCCAGTATCGGATGAGTTAACAATTCTATATCGAAACGCAACATCTAATCGTTTTTCAATTTCGTTGTACGATTTAACAGGTCGAAAAGTTGCTGTTTTATTTGAAGGAGTTCAATCAATAGGCAATCAAACACTACATTTTAATGTAGCTAAAAATAACTTAGCAAAAGGGAATTACCACCTTGTTTTTAAAGGTTCAGATATCAACAAAGTAAAATCTGTTATCGTTAAATAAATAAAGACTTATTCTAAAAAAATAAATCACTTTTGAATACCTTTGTATAAAAAGTCTGATAAATGAAAGTATTTAAGTTTGGAGGAGCATCTGTAAAAGATGCTTCTTCTGTTTTGAACGTAGCCGAAATTATAAATTTGTACACCGAAGATTTGGTAATTGTTGTTTCGGCAATGGGAAAAACCACCAATCTAATGGAAGAATTGGTTGACGCTTTTATAAAACAAAATAAAGAAGAACTAATTCAAGTTTATCAAAACTTATACAATTTGCATTATGAGATTGTAGCAGATTTAGGACTTACCGAAGATGTAGATTTTATTACGTTATTCGAATACAAATTTGACGAATTAGAACAACTAATCAACACTGATCC
>WFNC01000046.1 GCA_015488785.1 Flavobacteriales bacterium
GATTCGCATACTGTAAAAACCATAAAAGTTATTTATATGTAGGAGGTCACTTCGTTTAATTATGAATTGAGAATGAAGAATTAAAAATAAAATATTGAATATTGATAGGATGACTTCAAGTCATCCTATCAATAAAATACAAAGAAATAACAAAGTGCAGTCTCCCTAAGCAAAGATAGATTTAGAGAGGGTAAACCCAACCAAAGAACAATCAAAAAGTCTTATAGTCTTGAATCTTCAAGTCTTAAAATCAAAAGTCTTAATATCAAAAAAATGACAACCTTAAAAAAAACAGTTAAAAACTTAACAGCTTACCATCATATTTTGGTATTCTTAATCATTTTAACGACAATGAAAATAGTTAATGTTTTCGTTACACAAGGATTTATAGAAGGCTTACATTTTGCAAAATTAGGAGTAGGGTTAATTGTTATCTCATCAATCTTACATTTGGTTTTTACTAAACTATTCGATGCTAAGAAAAAATATTTACATTCTTTAATTAGTACGTTCTTAATATTAGTTATGCTTTCTCACGCAGATCCAGAACCTGTACGAGGGATTTTAGTTATTGTGTTGTTATACGTTGCCAAGTTTTTTGTGAAATATAAAGGGAAAAACATATTCAATCCCGTTGCTTTTACCATAGGAATGGTAACGATTTTAGCACTGTTTATTCCCGCTTTAGGAATTCCTCCTATGGATTTTACAGGAGTCGATATTCGTTTTCCTATTGCAGGTTTGCAAGTTCCTTTGCCTTTGTTACCAATTATGTTGGCATTAATAATTAATGTAGGTAGGATAAAAAAACACCCCTTAGCACTTAGTTTTATCATTACATCTTTAATCTTAGGCGTATTTATTGGCGCTTATGATAATGATATTTTTTCTTATCTGATTATTACATCTTTTACTGGTGTAGCCGTAATTGTAGAGCCTAAAACAGCTCCGTCGAACAAACAACAACAAATTGTTTATGGTGTTATATCTGCGGTTTTTATCACAGGGTTAACTATTTTCAATGTACCTAACTCGTTAGTTGTTTCACTATTGTTTCTTAACTTGGCTTACTTTTTTTATCGTAAATAAATCATACATTTGCATTCTAAATACTTAATCATGAAAATTAGAATCATCACAATAATAATCGTTTTAGCAACGCTTTTGTCTTGTAAGAAAACAGAAGGAGTTGGAGGTAGAGCCAAAATACAAGGATACGTTTTAGTAGAACACTATAGTAATTCAGGGAACTACAAAGGAAACTATGACGCTCAAAACAAAAAAGTTTATATTATTTATGGAGATGAAGACGAAATTGTAGATGATAATGTAAGTACTAGCTACGACGGAACTTTTGAGTTCGATTATTTACAAAAGGGAACTTACAAAATTTTTGTTTATTCCTCTTGCGTTGATTGTTTCAATAAAGAAGATAGTGTTGTAATGCAAACGGTTACAATAAATGATCGAAAAGAAATAATCGAAAACGTTGATTTTGTAATAACAGACTAATGAATAAAATTGGTTTAGGATTTTTATTTGTATTACTGTTTTCTTTTGCTAAAGCTCAAACAAACCAAGATTTTGGAATGTGGGCTGGGTTTTCAGTTAGCCATAAAATAAGTAAAAAAATCAAAGTAAATGGTGTTACGCAGTTTAGAACTTTTGAAAATTCTCAAGCATTAAAGCAACTATTTGCAGATTTGTCTGTTAGTTATAAGTACAATAAGTATTTTAAAATTGGAGTTTCTTGGAGAGGGAAAGAAAGTTTTGTAGAAGTAAATCCAATATTTATTAATCGCTTTGGTTTGGATTTAAAATTAGGTAAAAAAATAATAAAGAAAACTCATTTAGGTTTAAGATCTAGAACACAGTATAGCCTTTTGCCAGATGGATCGAATAAAACTTATGAAAGAACACGGTTGAAATTAACCTATAAATTAAGTAAAGGTCTTTCTGTTTTTGTTCAAGATGAATTATTTTTTAATTTAAACCCAGGCAACAAATCAACCTATAATAAAAATAGATTTGGAATAGGCGGGACAAAAAAGATAAATAAGAAAGTAGAGTTGACACTTAAATATTTAAGAATAACAGAAGTTGATACGTATAGACCATTGGATATGAATGTTTTATTTATGGCTATGAGTTATAAAATTTAAACTAATCAAATTATGAATATAAAGATAAAATTAATAGTAGCTACTTTGTCAATAGGCTTATTCGTTGTTTCTTGTAAGAAAAAAGATAAGGTTACTTGTGACGGCTCAAATCCAAAATACAACACGGAGATAAAATCAATTATAAATAATAATTGTATGCCTTGCCATGGACCTGGAGGTTCGGACAATAACTATTCAACTTATCAAACATTATTACCAACTTTGAATAATGGGAGGTTTGAAAAAGAGGTATTGACAAAGAAATCAATGCCACAAAACAAAACGATGTCTAATGCTGATTTGTCTAAAGTAAGATGCTGGTTAGATAACGGTCATTTAGAAAATTAATAAATATGAAAAAGAAAATAGGAGTAGGAGTAATTGTTTTATTTGGTTTAATTCAATTTGTAAGAATAGACAAGCAAAACCCAGAAATAGTTGAAGGGAAAGATATTGTATCTGTTCTAAAACCAGAAGACAAAATAGTTTCGATACTAAAAACATCGTGTTATGATTGCCATTCTAACGAGGCTAAATATCCTTGGTATTCTAATATAGCACCTGTTTCTTGGGTTATTGGGCATCATATAGAAGAAGCTAGAGAACACGTTAATTTTTCTGAATGGGCAAACTACAGTAACAAAGACCAAAAGCATATGTTGGAAGAATGCCATGAAGAGGTGGAAGAAAAAGAAATGCCTTTATTTGGTTATGAAATCATGCACGGTAAGCTAAGCGATGAGAATCGAACACTTCTTGAAGAATGGTTTGAAGCGAAGTAAAAAGATGTTTATTGATAGGATGACTTCAAGTCATCCTATCAATAGAATGCGAAAAGTAGGGTAGTGCAAGCAATCCCTACAAAGTGAAAAGGAAGTAAGTCTTTCAGTCTTGAATCTTATCGTCTTAAATCTTTAAATCTAAAAAGCGTTAGGGGTAGAAACGGCATCCTTTTTTCTTTTCGAAAAAAGATATAGTGGATGACCCGACCCTTGGGGAACGCCCAAAATAACAAAGGTTATGAAAAATAAAATATTAGGTATAGTAGCATTGCTTGGAGTGGGAACTTTAGGTCTTTATTCTTTTTCGGGAACGGATAACAACATTTCGGAGCGGACAGAAATCGTATTGTTGGAGGGTAAAGGCAAAGAACTTTTTCTAGCGAAATGTAATAAATGCCACAAAACAGCTCCTCCAAAATCTAAGGCAGAACGAAAAGCAATGCTTGCTCCTCCTATAATGGGGGTAATGTTTCATGTAAATGACGGAGTAAAAGCTGATAATCCCAAAGAAAAAAGAGAAAAAGTAATCGAATTTATTGTTGACTATGCGCTAAATCCATCGAAAGATAAGTCGTTTTGTGAAGCTCATGCTATTGAACGTTTCGGAGTAATGCCTTCACAAAAAAATAATGTAACAAAAGAAGAATTAAAAGAAATAGCGAGTTATCTTTACGAATCTTTTCCGACTGCTGGAATGACGCACGAAGATGTGCAGAAAAAAATGCATGAAGATAAAGGAAACGGACAGAAAAAAGGTTGTAACAAACATTAAAAGTAAAGATTATGAAAATTAAAGTAATTACAATAGCATTGTTGCTTGGAGGATTTACTTTCTCGTGTAGCGAAACAAAAACGGAGACAAAACAAACCGTTGAATCGCACGAAGGACACGATAATCACGAAGGGCACGAGCATTCGGAACATGAAGCGCATGTTGTAGAAGAGGTAAAAGGTTTAGTACTGAATAATGGAGAGAAATGGGAGGCAAACGCTGAGACTCACGAAGGAATGGGGAAGATTAGATTGATAATTAAAGCGTTTGAACCAACTACGGTAGCTGAGTTTCAAGCGATGGGAAGTGATTGTGATAAGCAAACTTCTTACATTATAAACAACTGTTCGATGACTGGAGAAGCTCACAATCAATTGCACTTTGTATTGCACCCAATTTTGGATGATATCGATGGACTTTCTAAAGCTGAAACGGTTGAAGATGGAGCGAAAGCTTATGCGTCTTTGACTAAGAATATTTCGGATTATTTTAAGTTTTTTAAAGTTAATTAATTTTGAAATCAGAACATCATTACATTACACGAAGTGGATGGCTTAGGGCTGTTATACTGGGAGCAAATGACGGAATATTATCTACGGCAAGTATTGTTATAGGTGTTGCTGCAGCAAGCTCTTCTCGAGAATCAATTATAATCGCGGGGGTAGCAGGATTGGTAGCAGGAGCTCTGTCTATGGCTGCAGGTGAGTACGTTTCCGTAAGTTCTCAGACCGATATAGAAACCGCTGATTTGGAAAGAGAAAGTGTCGCTTTGGAAGAATCGCCTGAGGAGGAGTTGATAGAGTTGGCAAAGATTTATGAAGAAAGAGGATTGACAGCTTCGTTGGCTTTGGAAGTTGCTGAACAATTGACAGCACACAATGCTTTGGAGGCTCACGCGAGAGATGAATTAGGAATAAACGAAATTACACAAGCTAAACCTTTGGAAGCTGCTTTGGCTTCTGGGCTTGCGTTTACTTTTGGTGGAGCTTTACCTATTTTAGTTGCTTTTTTTGGTGCGGTAAATCAAATGGTTTATTTACAATATGTTTTTGCAATCCTGTTTTTGATTGTGTTGGGTGTTGTAGCGGCTAAAGCTGGAGGGTCTAGTCCAAAAAGAGCTGTTGTAAGAATTACTTTTTGGGGAACTTTAGCAATGGGGATTACAGCTTTGATTGGTTATTGGTTCGATGTGACTGGAGGATAAATTAAAACAAAAAAGGAGACAATTTCGAAATCTAAATGGGGGAAAATTATTAGAATATTTAATTTTGTTGTTATGAAAAATAACTTATGCCCTTGTGGGAAAAATATTGACTATAATAATTGCTGTGGAGCAATTCATCTTTCTAAATCGAAAGCTGAAACGGCTGAAGATTTGATGCGGTCGAGATACACCGCATTTACTTTGGCAGC
>WFNC01000047.1 GCA_015488785.1 Flavobacteriales bacterium
ACACAATATAATAAGGTACTCGCTTTCCGGCTTTAGTTCAACATACAGCACATATTTGGCTGAAAAAGCCAAAAACGATGCTTAGTTGTTATAGCCATGTACTTTTTTTAATTCTGTCAATTTTAGGTAATTACTGCTTATCAATAAAATATTGTTTTATAATTGAAAACAATTCATTCCTAATTATTGGTTTTGAAAGATATTCATTGCAGCCGCTCGCCAAGGCTTTCTCTTTATCGCCTACCATAGCAAAGGCAGTTTGTGCAATGATAATGATATCTTTATTAAACTTCCTAATTTCACGTGTGGCTTCATAACCATTCATCTCAGGCATTTGAATATCCATCAGAACCATATCAATGTCAGGATGATTGCGGCAAGCTTCTACGGCTTCTTTTCCGTTGCTTACATTTATTATTTCTTTTACTATAGATTGGAAAATAATCGAAATAAGCTGCGCTGACGCTTCATCATCCTCGGTAATTACTATTTTCAATTTTTTTATCGGAGTTGCTTCTGCAGGAATCGAAATTTCTTTTTTAGACTTGTTCTCTTTTATCGTTTCAGTAGGATAGGGTAGTGTAAAATAAAATACAGAACCTTTTCCTTCTTCACTTTTTACCCAAATTTTTCCACCAAGCATTTCAACATAGGCTTTTGAAATTGATAAACCTAAACCCGCTCCTTGCCGTGCCATTTTGTCTTCAATATCTGCTTGGACAAACCGTTCAAATATGGCTCCCTGTCTGTCTTCTGGGATGCCAATACCGTAATCTTTTACATAGAACTCATAGAAATTACCTTTAATGTTATAACCAAATTCTATTAATCCTTTTTCAGTATATTTTATTGCATTTTTAATAAGGTTTGAAAAAATTGACATAAATTTTTCTGGGTCGGTTTGTACTATTGAATTCTTTAAAGGCATTGAAGATTTAAATGAAAAATCAATTTTCTTATTTTCAACTCTGTGTTTAAAAAAATTGTATAGATATTCCAGTTGTTCATTAATGTACAATTCTTTAAGATTTATTTCAACTAGTCCAGATTCTATTCTGGATATACTAACAATATCATTTATTATATTGAGCATTCGTGCTCCACTTTTTTCAATGATTTTAATATAGCTTTGCTGTAATTCACCGGAAAGATTAGGTTCTTTAAGTAATCCAGCAAATCCTAAAATTCCGTTCATAGGTGTTCGAATTTCGTGACTCATATTAGCCAAAAATGCAGATTTAAGGCGGTTGCTTTCTTCTGCTTTTTCTTTTGCATCAATTAGTTCTTTCTCAATTTCTGTGCGTTTAATAATTTGATTTGAAAGCTCAATATTATACTCTTGAATTTCCTTAAACATTTTTGCGTTTGTAATTGAGATTGCAATTTGAGAAGAAATTGCTTCAAGTACTAACTGGTCAGTTTCTGAATAGGCATCTAGCTTGGATGTTTCAATATTAACTACTCCAATAATTGAGTTATCAATTGTTAAAGGGACACATAATTCAGAATGAATATTGTCTCGTAATGAATAATACCTTTTATCTTTATTGACATCTCCACTTCTAATTGTTTCGCCATATTTTGCAACCCATCCAACAACCCCTTTGCCAGCCTTAATATTATGAGATTCTATATATGCTTTATCTTCTTCAATAAATTTTGGTCCTTGCCCTTGTGAACTAATCGCAAAAGGAATTAATGTGTTACCCTGATCATTCAACAATAAGACTGCACAAAATTCATAGGATAAAAACTTTTCAAGTATTGATATAATTTCTTGAGCCAACGTCCTTGGATCTGTTATTATTCCTAATTTTTGTCCAGCCATATGAATTACATTGATTTTAGTGTTACAATCCTGTAATTCAAATATTAGTTTTTCTTTGCTCTTTTCAGTCATATCGTATAATTTTTTTTGCATTCCAACTAACGTCAAATTTTCATACTGGTTTTCAGCAGTTTATCAAATCCAACATCTTCGGGTTTGAGGTCAAATTTACTAATATTTTTCCTTATTCTGGAGACCAGTTTTAGTTTTCTTTTTTGGTCAAGGAAAAGATATTCAGTAGGGGGATTATATTGAGTACCGTGATATA
>WFNC01000048.1 GCA_015488785.1 Flavobacteriales bacterium
GAATCAATTTTTCGATAGGCATTACTCTTTTTCTGTAAATTAGATACAATTGCAGAATCTGTCTTTGCATTGACAATCAAATTGGTCAAAGAATCAATTTCTTTATTTTGAGAAAAAGAAATCTTTACAAGTAATAAAATTATAAATAGTAGATATAGTCTCATAACGTAAACATAATTGTTTTTTTTTACATATTATCGATATACTCCTACTTTTATATTAAATGATTCATATTTCCTTTAAAATACCACAAATAAGGTATTGCAAAAAAGTATTTAGAACTGCACCTTTGTAAATTCTTTAGAATCATTCAAAATAAGAAACTGAAACAAATATCAAAAATAGCGTTAGTAGGAAATCCAAACTGTGGAAAGACTACATTATTTAATATCCTAACAGGACTGAATCAAAAGGTGGGTAATTTTCCTGGCGTTACAGTCAATAAAAAATCGGGAGAACTAAAACTACACGACAACTCGAAAATTGAATTAATAGATTTACCTGGCACCTATAGTTTGTCGTCTAAATCTGATGATGAAAAAATTGTTCAAGATATATTATTGAATACTGAAAATGAGAATCATCCCGACCTCATTTTACTTGTTTTGGATGCTACAAATTTGAAACGAAATTTATTTTTAGCTACTCAGATTTTGGATTTAGAAATCCCTTGTGTCGTTGCTTTAAATATGACTGACGAGTTAAACAAAAAAGGAATAAAAATCAACAAAGAACAGTTAGCAAAACAACTTGGGATTCAGTTACATTTTATAAGTTCTAAATTTGAAACGGGAATCGATTTATTAATTTCTGAAATAGAAAAGAACAATTTAACCATTCCAAAACCATTTATAGCTTTACCTGAAAATAGTATTTCGCTTATAAATGAAATTACAAAAATAACAACTTTTAAGAATCGTTATGTTGCTTTTAAATCGATCAATAACGTTAAAGATTACGATTGGATATCTTCTGATATTACTGATTTAATTTCTAAATATAATTACAATACGCATGCTGCTGAATTATTTGAAATAAATGACCGATACACTAAAATAAACAAAATTGTTTCGCAAAGTGTTAGCGTAAATAAAATCAAATCTAAGAGTAGAAATAAATTAGATGAAATTGTTACTCATCCTCTTTGGGGTGGAATAATTTTCTTCGCTGTCTTTTTTGTCCTTTTCCAAACGGTTTTTACACTGGCGGGCTACCCAATGGATTTGATTGACAAGGGAATGACTTGGATATCTGATACTGTTTCTTCTCTTTTACCTAAAGGCTATTTCAATAGTTTTATTGTTGATGGAATATTGGCTGGAATTGGAGGAATTGTCATTTTTCTCCCCCAAATTATGCTCCTTTTTGGAATGATTACATTGCTAGAAGACTCTGGTTATTTGAGTCGGATTAGTTTTGTTTCGGACAAATTATTGAGCTATTTTGGAATGAATGGAAAATCGATAATACCGCTTGTTGGAGGTTTTGCTTGTGCTATTCCCGCTATAATGGCTGCTCGAAATATAGAAAGTAAGAAAGAACGTTTTATCACTATTTTTATTACACCATTGATGAGTTGTTCTGCTCGCCTTCCTGTTTATGTTTTCTTGGTTTCATACATTGTTCCAGACGAATTTATTTGGGGAGTAATCAATTTACAAGGGTTGTTTATGATGGGATTATACTTAATAGGTATCGTCTTTAGTCTTATTATAGCCGTGATAATCAATGCATTTCAATCAGATGATACCGGATCTTCGTTTTTATTAGAACTTCCTGATTTTAAGGTTCCAAATTTTAAGAATGTTATTTTTTCAATGTTAAATAAAGGAAAAATATTTTTAAAAGAAGCTGGAAAAATTATCGTTGTGGTTTCAATTGTGCTTTGGTTTTTATCTTCTTTTGGTCCAAGTGAACAGCGAAACAGAATAGAAGAAAAATATAGTAATGAGCAATTTTCAAGTAACTATTCCAAAGAAACTTTGGAAGCTATGAAGGGATCTGAATTGTTAGAGTATTCTTATATTGGATATGTTGGAAAAGCAATTGAGCCCGCTATAAAACCACTTGGTTTTGATTGGAAAATTGGAATTGCTTTAATTACGTCTTTTGCTGCTAGAGAAGTTTTTGTGGGAACTATGGAGACCATATACAGTATAGAAGGAGGGCTTTCTGGTGGAGGTATAGAATTTTCTCTGGCGACTGCATTTTCTTTACTTATTTTCTATGTATTTGCTTTGCAATGTATGAGCACTTTGGCAATTGTAAAACAAGAAACAGGTTCATGGAAAATTGCTTTAATTCAATTTATTGTTTTTACAGGCATTGCTTATTTAGGAAGTTTTATTACTTATCAAATGCTCGCTTGACAGAATTTCATATAAATTGGTGATTTTTTGAAACTTATTTCTTTTCTAGAAAAAAATCAACTAATAACTTTCGTTAATAAAGCAATCATATTCTTAATTTTAGTTAAAAAAGACAAAGAATCCCTTAATTGATATTAACTTTGTAGCATCATTCAAAAAAATGATCATTTAAAACAAAAAGAAATGAATACAATTACTGAAATTAGAAAAGATTTTCCAATATTATCGAGAACAGTAAAAGGAAAACAGCTAGTTTATTTGGACAATGGGGCAACAACTCAAAAGCCAAAACAAGTAATTGATACCATTGAAAAATATTATAGTTTTGAGAATAGTAATATACACAGAGGTGTACATACATTGAGCCAGGAAGCGACGACGAAGTACGAAAACGCAAGAACGACTATTCAAAATTTTATTGGAGCGGGTAAGAATGAAGAAATTATTTTCACAAAAGGGACTACTGATAGTATCAATTTAATTGCAAGTAGTTTTGGAAAAAAACATTTAAAAAAAGGGGACGAAATTATTATTTCGGCAATGGAACATCACAGTAATATTGTTCCTTGGCAAATGATTTGTGAAGAAAATGAAGCTGTTTTAAAAGTTATTCCAATTAATAAAAAAGGAGAATTAATTATTGAAGAATTAGAAAAACTAGTCAATTCTAAAACGAAATTAATAGCTGTCAATCATATTTCGAATACGCTGGGAACAATTAATCCTATTGAGCGAATTATAGCATTGGCACATCAAAACGATGCTTTAATTTTGATTGACGCTGCGCAATCTATAGCACACACACCGATAAATGTTGTAGATTTAGATGTTGATTTTTTAGTCTTTTCGGGGCACAAAATGTTTGGACCTACAGGAATTGGCGTTTTATATGGAAAAGAAGCTTTATTGAATGATTTACCTCCTTACCAAGGTGGAGGAGATATGATAAAGGAGGTTACATTTGAAAAAACAACTTACAATTGTCTGCCTCACAAATTCGAGGCAGGAACGCCTAATATTGTAGGAGGAATTGGATTGGCTTCTGCAATTGATTACATTGAAAAAATAGGTTTTGAAACTATTTTGAAACAGGAAGAAATTTTATTGAACTACGGAACTCAAGAATTATTAACAATAGATGGCTTGAGAATTATTGGTACTGCGGATAAAAAAACAAGTGTTATTTCTTTTGTAATTGAAGGTATTCATCCTTTTGATATTGGAACGATTATAGATCAATTGGGGATTGCCGTTAGAACGGGACATCATTGTACACAACCGCTGATGAATTTCTTTGAAATACCAGGAACAATTAGAGCTTCTTTTGCTTTTTATAATACGAAAGAAGAAATTGACATCTTGGTAAAAGGATTGAAAAGAGCAATAAATATGCTTTTATAAAAATTGTGAAATTACTTTTTAAATTCTTGATCACGAACAACAAAACTAAAGCTATCTCCAGTCCAGAATCCTTGTACTTTCCCATTTTCGATACTGAACATCGCAGGAAAAGAAAAGCCTGAAACTTTTAAAAACTCATCTGAAGTAATTCTTATAAAGTCAAATTCGCATTTGTTTCGGGCTATAAAATTATCTGTATCTTCAACATTACCAGGGAAAACTAATAATATTTTTCTTTTGCTCTTGTACCCTCTGTACGTTGCTCCAAATGCTTTTGCTAAATCATTGCAATGTGGACAAGAAGTACTGTAAAAAGCTAATAAATAGTTTCCCTCATTAATATTTATATCTTGTTTTTGAAATGCATCTGCTATAACTTTCCAGTTTTTTTGATTTTGTTTGTAAGGAGCTGAAACAGTTTCATAATTTTCAATAAATAAAGGGTTTAAAGTAAAAACGAGTGCAAAGCTGGGAAGTATAATAGCTAGGCTTAACCATGAGTTTCGTCCAGCTTCTGTGAATTTTAAAAAGACATAGCTCAATAATAAAAAAGGGAGCAATACAAGTGAACTTATTTTAGAAAACGTAAAAAACAAAAGCGAGTTCTCTGTCAATAGATTATTCCAACCAAGCATTAAATCGGTAGCGTAAAACAATAGGAGTACCAAAAACAACTTTGAAAGAACTTTGTTATTTAGCCATTTAAACAGCAATAAAAAACCTACACTTATTTCCAAGCCAACAAAAATTCGAATTCCTATTGGAGCCGTAATCCAGTTTCCATAACCACTTTCAATTATTCTTAGATCAAAGTTCGCAAGTCCATTTGTAAATACAAGTTCTGAGAACATTTTTCCAAAACCAGAAACGAGCAATAATATACCTGCTATATAAAGTATAATTTTAGTTGTTGTTTTATTTTCCATAATTTATTTTCAAAACATCAAAATTAGTAATTTCCCTGTTAAAGTATTATTTAATCA
>WFNC01000049.1 GCA_015488785.1 Flavobacteriales bacterium
AAATCAATTTTCGATGAAGAAACCGTTTTCTATCTCATTAATATCTATAAAATTGGAACTTCTAAGCATTTTAACGGCGGGACAACCATTTTCTGGCAGATAGACACCCAAAACCGCATCCGCACCGGAAAACTCATTAAATACAACCCCCTTACGGGAAAAAGGATCAAAAAGCCTTTTCCTGCCACCACCTGGGCGCACAGCCTCCTTTATAAAGAAGGCTATAACCTTTCACAGTGCCTTTTCGGCGAACACCTGCTCGATGAGGTTCCCGGTGCACCGGTAGCCATTGTGGAAAGCGAAAAAACCGCGGTCATTGCCCAGGCAAAACTCCCCGATTACATCTGGCTTGCCACCGGAAGCCTCACCGAGTTTAAACCTTCAAAGCTCAACATCCTGAAAAACCGCATTGTGGTTGCTTTCCCCGACCTGGGCGGATGCGACCGGTGGAAAAAGAGAACCCTCGAACTCGACTTCCCCATTATTATTTCCGATTACCTTGAAAAACACGCCACCGATGCACAAAGAAAACAAGGGCTGGATATTGCGGACTTTTTGTGATAGTCTATTTCAGATACCAGAGCAACTTTTTTCATGAACGCCTTTATGTGCCCTCTTCCCAATCACATCCGAACTATTTCTACGCTCTAATTTTGGATATCTTAGTTGAGCAGATTCATCATCTCAAGACATTTATACCAATAGAAATAGGCTTGTTTATTTGTCCTTTTAAAGCGATTTAGAAAATTGAAATCAGTATTTAAAATATCATGATCAAATACGGCGGAGTCTGCCCGGAATAACTCGAAACTGTTTTCGGTTGAAGACTTGATGTTTTGCGTAAAACAGGCAGCTTTTGCAGCGGCAACAATGGCATCTTCTATCCTGAATTTTCTTCTGATAAGATGTCCTCCGAACATCTTTAATCCGGATTGTAATTCTGCAAAACGGGATTTATCAGGTTCAGTTTTGTTTTTCTCTCTTTTGGCCAGTAATAAAGCTGTATTGAAAATATCATCGATTACGTCATCGGTGGTGATGGTAAGTTTCCTGTATTCAATCTGTTGTGCAGTAATAATTTTAAAAACGTTATACGTTTCATCCGTGTTGTTACAATGGTCTATTAGATTGGAGACGTCGTAAAGTTGTTTGATGATTTCGAGCCTCTTATCCGGAGAATTCGGATTATTCAACCAATATGGAATACCGGTAGTATTGGGGGCAAAAGCGGTTAACTTGTCACCAAGTATTGAGTTCACAGAAGGCACCTTGACGTGTTGCAACGGGTCTGTTGTTTTAACCCATCTACATTGTATTTCAACTTCTGATAACGTCATATATGGATTTTTTTCAAAAAGCACATCCAGCAAAATAGTTCCTTCTTTATTATAAAGCGCATCGAAATTGAAAATATAGTGTGCTTTTGGTATCCCCCCGGCATTTGCCCTTTCTGTATCTTCACGAAATGATGTAAAAACGGTACCTTCTATTGATGTTTTGATTGATTGTTCAAGTGTTTCTTTTGGCGTTTCTGTCAGGATGTCGATATCAATAGAAAACCGGTCAGAGTCAACAGGCATAAGCATAAGTGAAGTACCTCCCTTGAAAATAAAATGAATACCGGAATGAACCAGTAGTTCTAGCAGGGACATAGCATAGATCATTTTTTCAAATAACGGTGGATTAACAGCTTTATAAGCCTTCTGCCTCCGAAACGATTCAATCCATTCCTTTGTGTATGACTGTTGACTAATCATTTATTAATAAGTTACTTAAAAAGGGAACATTACGCTTTGCAAAATCAGTTATCTCACTTTTCTTTCCTCTTCTCAGGGCATAATTCACCAGACTTGAAATATTGATACTGTATTTGCTGAACGAAAATCTAAAAATATTTTGCATTTCTATACCTTGTAAAAAATAAAAAAGCCTTTTATCAAGATAGGCATCCACCAACATTTTCTCCAGCGAGGGAAGTTTAATAGTTTTGTTTACAACCAAAGGGGCACGCATTAACAATGGCTTTACTACAACAGGATTCTTCATCCCCATTACATACAACTGCATAGTTTGTTCATCGGGGTTTAAGAAAGCATGATAGCCATTGTCTTTTAAAAGATTAAATAATATTTCCACTATATCATACTCAGTTTCAAAAATATAAAAGAATTGTGCCGGTTGATGTATTGTAAAATCGTAGAGCCAGGCAGAAGACCAGATACAATAGTTAATTTCCGGGTATTGAGCTGAAAAGATTTTAGATAGTTTAGCAATAAAATTGTCGGCAGGATGGGTGTAAACAGGCTTGTTTGAATAAGCATAAACACCCCTTTTAACACTTACAATAAGGCCTGATCTTTTATACCTTGAAATGCGCTGACGAATACTGGCATCATTGGCATTACTGTCGATACTATGGATATAAGCAGATAGTTCCGCTTTGGTAACAGTAGCCTTATCCTTAAAAATCTCCCTAA
Organism: Flavobacteriales bacterium; assembly: GCA_015488785.1. Classification (GTDB taxonomy): domain Bacteria; phylum Bacteroidota; class Bacteroidia; order Flavobacteriales_D; family Parvicellaceae; genus S010-51. The sequence goes on from WFNC01000049.1 coordinate 2,478, forward strand.
TATCTATTGTAGTCCTTTCCATAGTAATAAGTGTTTTTATAGTGCTGCAAAGATATGTCACTTATTCCTATAAAGCAAATTTATCGGTTATAGTGACAACCGGTACTTTGTCTTCATTACATTATTTGGTGTGAATGATGATTTTTCCATTGAGGAAACCGGTGACTTTGTACGGGTTGTTTTTGTGCGACCGCAAGCGACCGCAAGAAAGCACTGAAATTCAGGGCAATACCATTTATAAAAAGGAGCCCGCAAGAAAACGCCCGTAAACATGAAGAAGAATACAAAATAGTGCTTGATTTTATTAAAGAATATGGGAAAGTTACAAGAAAGGAAATAATATCGCTCCTTAATTGCAAAGACACAAAAGCAAAAGTGATTTTAAAAGAGATGACAGAAACTTATCTGACTAAAATTACAAAAGGGATATATACTTATTATGTATTGAAAACAAACGGGAATAAGTAAAATCACTGGCACAAGATGACCGGAATATCCAGGTGGCACAAGTTGGAGCAGTTTATCCAGTCATAGACACAAACTTGAAAAATTCATAAAATGTTCTTGATCCGCTAACGTGCCTGGCTAATCAGGAATTGGTAGCTGCTGAGTAGTAACATTTTTATACTTTTTCTGTTTCTAAGATCATATTTAAGAATGAAGTCGGTTGTAAAAAATAATTAGGATTTTCTTCAAGTTTTTCCTTAATCAAAATCAATCCACCATTAGTATATGCTTCCATAGTTTTAATCAATAATTTCACTACATCATCTTCTTCCACTTTACCTTTTTCTAGAGCAACTAAATCAAGGCCTGTTTTTGCTACAAGTGCAATAAATATATTTTCTTGTAGATTAGTAAAGTCTTTTCGAGTTGAGACAGTTGTTTTACTACCCCAGTGTTGAATATGATGGCTAAAATCTATTTTCTTTTCTCCTTCAGGAATAGGGGCAAATTCATCATTGTAAAGCCCTAAAAAAAAAGCATACATATATAG
>WFNC01000050.1 GCA_015488785.1 Flavobacteriales bacterium
GTTTGTTGTAGTTCCTAAATGTGTTTGTAGCATTACGGTTTTCATTTCTTGCGTGTTGAAACGATAAATATGTGTAGAATCTATCGAGTCTGAATAAGTAAGAACGGTATTCCAAAAAATAGTATTTCCGTCGTGACTAACGGTATAGTTTTTAACGTATTCAATATCTTGTTTGTAATCTGTAAGAGGATTGTATAGTGTTAAGATAGAGCCTTTACTTGTGGGTAATTTGTTTTTCTTTTTTAATTTCTTTCTTTTCTTCTTTTCTTTTTTTGAAAGTGTTTTTTGATATTTATCTGTTCTCAATATTGCTATCCAATTGTTTGTTTCGCTTCCTGTTTTATAGTTTTTTAATAAATTGAACTTTACAAGCGTATCTTTTTCTATCACGTAAATTCCAAGAGAATCAGCAGGCCATTTCTTTTTAGGAGTATTTGCCAATTTCAAAGCTCTAATGGAATCTATGTTGTTTTTAATGGTAAAAGAAACCCATTTTTCGGCTGAATTAATCTTTGCATTGCTGGCACATTTATAATTCGTTCTCGAGTCATTATTGGTATTGTAAATCGTAAGGGTAGGATTATTCTCTTGTTGTATTGTTTCAAAAGTTATTATTCTACCTGGCTTAGATATTTGTGGTTTAACTATAGATTTCCATTTAGCGTAAGCTTCTTTATCGATTGTTTTTTTACTTTCTTGAGCAAAAGAAAAAGAGGTGATTGAAGTGATGAGGAGTAGTATGTAAATTTTCATGGTGGCTATTTATTAATTGATCTTAAGGCTCTTTTAACAATGTATTTTGTTTCTTTGGTAGAAGAATCTAATTCCCATTTCCGACACAATTCTAGTACAAAATCGGGTTGTGTTTTGCTTGCGTCATTCAACCAATTTGCGACACTGTTTTGAACGTATCGAGATTCATCTGATTTTAGTTTCTCTAATATTTCTATAGCTAGCTCAGGTTTGTTTTTTAATTCCTCTACGTGCTTACACCAAACACCTCTTGGTCTCGTAACCTCTGTAGTAAATCGTCTTATATTCTCATCTTTAGAACTCGTCCAATCTGCAAGAATTTCAATCGATTTTGGTAGGTCTTGTACTAGTGGTGGTCGTAATGCCATCCAGACTAATTCTCTAACACCAAAATGACTGTCGGCAATTAATTGTTGAGCTTCTTCAAGTTTTTCTCCAATGGAAAGATCATTGTTTAAACCAATTAAATAAGGGGCATAACATCTTATCGCATCGGATTTATGATTCGATAATTTTTGAATTATTAAGTCTAAAGAATTAGTGTCAACTCCATACTTAAAAACTAAACTTCCTATTCGTTTAGTCAAAACCATTGCGGTTTTTTTATGCTCTAAATCAATCGCCTTTTTTATAACTTCAATTAAGGAAGATAATCCTAAAGAAGGAAAAGTTGTTTCAATTAATGTAACGTGATTAATCGCTAACCATTCGGTTAAATTAGCTGTTTCTATTTCTCCTTTGTTGAGTAAATCTAATACTTCTGTAGGTATAGCGTCTAGTTTTCGAGCTCCTTTTCGGTTTAATATTTCATGTGTAATCATAATTTATGGTTCAATGTACTGAATCTTAAAACGAAAGTCAATATCTAATTGGTGTTATGAGTTTCTTTTTGTTAAAACAAAATACGGGCAGATAAATTAAAACTTCTTCCGATTGCACTAATTCCTGAGCTAAAAGTTTTGTAATGAACATCTAATATATTTTGAATACCAGCCTGAACAGAAATTTTAGAAGTAAATTGATAACCTCCTCTAATATTTAGCGTGTACCAGTTGGGTATTCCATCAATTGTAGCTTCATCTCTATTGTCGGTTCCTCCTGGTGCAAAATCGGTTATTTTTTTCTTTCCATTATAAACAGAATAAAATTCAATATCCCATTTTGGTAAATCAAAAACGAGACTAGTTCTTCCAAACAAGGGTTGAATGTGTGCCAATGGTTGATTGGTTGAATTCGCTCTTCCTACCGTGTAATTTAAAGTCGATTTTAGTTTAATGTGACGATTAAACGATAGGTTGATACCTCCAGAAAAACCGTAAATATATCCATTATCTAAATTTATATTAGCCTGTACTTTTTTCATGTCACCTTCATATAAGATTGAATCGTTTTGGTTGAGTTGAAAATCAGATTTTACAATTAAATTGTCGAGCAAAGTATAATATCCCGTTGCACTAATTGTCGCGAAATGTAAGCGAGTAAAACTGCTATCTTTTTCAATGTAATTTCTTTTAAACGTTTTAGAAAATCCCAATTCTCCAGTATAAGCATATTCTGGTTTTATATTATTATTGGGAATAACCACGTAATCATTTTTTTCAAATACTTTACCAAAATCATCGATGTTCGGAGTCCTAAAGCCTGAACTTAAGTTGGTATTTATTCTAAAAGAATTTGTAGGAGAAATTACCAAACCAAAACTACTCGAAAAAGCTTGAGAATTTGCAACGATTTTATTGAAAGGCAATTGGATGAAATTAGTGTCTTTAAAGTTAGCTTCTAATGAAGTGAAAGTTAGTCGATTACCAAATTTCCAAAGCAATTTTTCGTAAGACTGGGTAATGTCTGCATAAACAGCTCCCGTGCTCATTTTACTTCCGTTATCGGGGTATCGAGTACTCGTTTTTCCTACTTCGTTTGAATAAATATTGGTTGTGTTAGCTTCCGATTTTACAGCGTTATGGGTAGCTTCTCCTCCGTAAAATAATTTTGTTTTATTTTTTAAATGTTTAGAGAAATCTAAATTTAAAGCGCCTAATTTTACCTCTTCTGTTCGATTAATTTTTTCCGCTACATTAAACTTTCTTGTAATTCTACTTTCTTCTATTTGTTGGTAGGAAATAATTATAGAAGCATTATCAAAAAAGTGATTATCATCTTTAATTTCTGTTGTTAGTGCTGTTAGTAATCTTTTTTGAGGACCATAATACCATTCTGCGTATTTTAATTTACCATTTTTATATTTTGTTAGTTGATCGTAACGGTTAATTTTTGAAGAGGTCGAATATTGTGAGTTTAAAGTAACGCTAACTTTATCATTGACTCTATATGCTATTTTTTGAAGTAAATCGATTTGATTATAACCTGTGTTGTGTTGCGTATTTGTATCGAGATTAACAAGCATTGTATCTTTATTGTTCTCAAAACCTTGGGAGTAATTTACGATTCCCCATTCCTTGTAGCCATGTGTTCTGTTTTTTCCCATTTTCACATCCCCAAATTGTTTGTAAGAAATAGAAGTTAAACTACCCCATTTTTTTTTACTTAGCGAAAAATCTAAGTGAGAAGTTAACCCCTCGTTGGCACTCGAAAAAGAAGAGCTAAAAGCTCCATTAAAATGAAATAAACTATCGTTGTTGTTTAGTGGGTTTTTGGTGTAGTAGTGAATTACCCCACCTAAAGCGTCACTTCCATAATTAACAGACCCAGGACCATAAGAAATGTCGATTTGTTCTAAAATATTATTGTCTAAAGTGATACTGTTCTGCAAATGACCACCTCTATAAATAGCGTTGTTCATTCTTACACCATCAATTACTAGGAGGACTTTGTTCGCTTCCATACCTCTAATAATAGGACTCCCTCCTCCCGATTGGCTTTTTTGAATTTGAACATTTCCTGTTTCCGCTAGTATGTCTGAAGCAGTTTGAGCTCCAATTTTATGTATGTTGTCTTTCGATATAACATCTAGTTTTATAGGTCTTCTAGCTTTGTTAAATTTCCGAGCTCTAACCGTTACAGTAGCTTCAACTCCATCTAAAAAAATAGTTTCGTAATGAAGTAAAACATTATTGTTTAATAAGTTTCTGATTGTTTTAATCGGTAAACTGACAGCAATATATCCTTCACTGCTTATAAAAAGGGTATCATTATCGCTAAATGATTTGATGTTTGCATTTCCCTTTTCATTGGTGTAAGTTTTTATTCCAGATTGCATGGAAATAACTTCTGCCATTATTATGGGTTCCAAAAATTCGTTGTAAACTTTTATTTGTTGCGCAACCGAAATAAATGAAATGAATATAAATATTATTAAAATTAAATTTTTAATCATTAAAAATAGTTTCTAATATTTTGTAAGAGCGAATACTTCCTCTCTTGATTTCGGTTTGAGTTTCGATATAGTTGATTAAGTTTTCTAGCAAGTTTTTTTTTGCGTCTTTGTTTAATTTTAATAATGGTAATTCATCAAATTTCGTGCCTAGTATTTGTTTGAAAGCAAGAGAAGAATCTAAAGAAAAATATTCTTTATTTGGTTGTGCGTTGTATTCAAATATTCCATCTTGAATATGTAGAACTTCCGAATCTATTTGTTTACCTAAATTTGGAGTTACGCCAAGCAACTGAATTAATTGAACTAAGAAATAATGATGAAATAAAGGAATAAAAGGAGCTTCATCATAGTAATTTATAAGTGATTCAATTATGGTGTAAATCTCTTCACTCGGAGCACTTTCTTTAAGTGTTTTATTCAAAACCTCCGTAAGAAATAGAGCAACAGTCCCCTTTCTAATATCGCTTGTTATTGAATAACTAGCCTTTGCTAACCTGACTTGATTTCCAAAATTTAAATCTCGGTCTGTTCTATAATTACTACTCAACTCTAAATAATGAAAAGGTTGCAGTAGAGCACCTCCTCCTTTTTTTCTTTTTATCCCTTTTACAATGAATGATGTAGTTCCGTATTGTAATGTATATAATTTTAAAATTACACTTGTTTCCCCATAGTTCGTATGACTCAAGTATAAACCTGTTATTGTTTGTTGCATTTATTATAGAATTCAAAAAAGCGAAAGGCTAATTGTTTTGAGTATAATGTTATTTAGAAAATAAATTATACTTTATAATACAATAAATAGCTCTAACACCATCTTTCCAACCTATTTTTTTACCTTCTTCATAAGTTCTACCATAGTATGAAATACCAACTTCGTATATACGAATATCTTTTACTCTCGAAAGTTTTGCCGTCAATTCTGGCTCGAAACCAAAACGCAGTTCTTTTAGATTTAGACTTTGAGCAATGTCAGTACTCATTAGCTTATAGCATGTTTCCATGTCTGTAAGGTTCAAATTAGTAAAAACATTAGAGATAGAAGTTAAAAATTTATTCCCAATGCTATGCCAGAAAAATAAAATACGGTGAGGGTTTCCTCCAATAAAACGAGAACCGTAAACAACGTCAGCAAAACCTTTTAGTATTGGCTTTAGTAATTCGTTGTACTCTTCTGGATCGTACTCTAAATCAGCATCTTGAATAATTAAAAATTCTCCTGTCGCTTTTTTTATCGCTTTATGAATCGCTGCTCCTTTACCTTTGTTTATTTTCTGGTTGTACAATGTAATTGGAAAATCTGGATTTTTAGCCTTATACTTCTCTATCGCATCAACCGTATTATCAGTAGAACAATCGTTTACAATTATAATTTCTTTTTCAATGTTATTAGAAAGTTCTAAATCACGCAACTTATCTAAAATTAGATGTATTGTTCTTTCTTCATTGTAAGCAGGAACTAAAATAGAAAGTTTTTTTAGAAGTATCATTTTATTAATTCGTTTTAAATTGATTGTTTACAAAATATCCTTGTTGAATAACTTAACCATTAGATATTTGCAAAAGCA
>WFNC01000051.1 GCA_015488785.1 Flavobacteriales bacterium
GCGTTTGGTTTTTCTCCTTTAGAAGTAAGATAATCTCCAATTACGATTGAATTTGCTCCAGCTTCGAACATTTCTTTTTCGAACCCCGAAAACAACTGCTCTCTTCCTCCTGCAATCATAAGTAGTGCTTGTTCTCCTAATTGACTTCTTACGTCTGCTATAATTTCTAAAGCCGCTGCTTTGTCAATTGTTCGTTCTTTTAAGGGTAAATCTTCGTTGGGGATAAAGAAATTTAAAGGAACTGATTCTGGATTTAATGAAATAATGGAATCGATTAAGTTTTTTCGATCTTCTAATGATTCTCCCATTCCAAAAACTCCTCCAACACATAATTGTAGTCCAGCTTCTTTTGCATTTAAACAAGTTTGGTATCGTTCGTCCCAAGAGTGAGTTGTACAAATTTCGTTGTAATAAGCTTTAGATGTTTCTAAGTTGTGATTATAACTATCGACTCCATTGGCTTTTAAATATTTTAATTGTTCTAAGGTTGCTATTCCGTTGCAACCAATAATATTTATATTCTCAATTTCTTTTTTAATGGCTGTTGCTGTTTCTCCAATAAAATGAGTCATTTTTTCATTTAGACCTTTTCCTGAAGTAACAAGGCAATAACCTAAAGCTCCGTTGGCTTTTGCTAACTTTGCTTCTTCTACTATTCTAGGAATGTCTTTACGTTTGTAACGTCCTATTTCTATATTGTAACGTGTACTTTGAGTACAAAATTTACAGTCTTCTCCACAATATCCATTTAAGACATTGTTGATCGAACAAAGGAAAACTTCTTGTATCATGTGTTTTATTTTTGTGGTTCAAATATAGTCAAAACAAATAGTTATCATTCGTTTGTTTTAATTATTTTAAAATGAACTTATGAGCTGATTTCTGTTTCTTTTTTGCCCCCCTTCTTAATAAATGTTACAAAACTTATAATCTTAAGGAAACTTATATCCTGTTTTTTCTAATGGATAAGCATTAAGTGTTGCGGTAGATATGGCTACTAATTCGTTGTTTTGATTAAAGATTTCTCCTTTTGCTACAATTATTCTTTTTCCTTCAGAAAGAACTGTTCCTATTCCTTTCAACTCGTCGTTTAGAAATATCGGTCTTAAATAATTGACCTTAAACTCGACAGTAGAAACTGCTTTCCCTTTTTCGGAAGTAATAGATAGCGCGGCAACTCCAATCACAGCGTCCATAAAACCAGCCAAAGCTCCTCCGTGTATAACGGTTGGAGTACCTAACATTTTCTTTGTCACTTTTAGTTTATAAACAATATTTCCTGGAGAGTTAACTTCGTAAGTCATGCCGAATAGCTTTCCAAATTCGTTGTTTTGATTGTAAAGTTCAAGTATTTTATTCATAATTATTTAAAATCGGTTCGTATAGTGAATATTGAATTGGGTTGCCTGTTCTAATTGAAATTTTTGCATTATACAATTGTAGGTTAATTTTGCTTTTATTCCAAATATAGGTCGTTAACTCTAGCTTTTCATTATCACAATCAAGCCCTGATAATTCTAGTGTTTTAAACACAGAAACTCGCCCATCAGTATTTTTAAATTCCTTGGACGATGTTGCTGACCAATCAATTACCTTCCCATTGTACTTAAGCTCTGTTACAATTAAAACTTCCTTATCGCTTTCTTTTTTCAACTTAAAATTGATATCAATTACATTGTTTTTATGCGTTAATAAGGTGTCTAATTTCAACTTAAAGGTTGGACCCCATTCTTGATTACTCAATAGTTCTGTCTCGTTTTTTGTAATTACTAAATCTTTGGTATTGTTCCAACTTGATTTAGGCGTTCTAAAGTTATAATATTCTTTAAAAATTGGTTTCATTAAATCTTCTTGTTCTTCTTTAGAAAAAACATATAAGTTACTTGCTCGGTAATCGTTTTTTAAAATACAATAAGGATATTTTTCTTTAATAATTTGAACAATTGCAGGATTTACATAAGAAACTCCTCCGTAAATAAAATAGGGTCGATTGCTTTCTAAAACAATTTGTTGAACACTGTCTAATTTAATTTTTTCTACCTCCGATACGATTACATTTTTAGCTTTAAAATCCCAATTATATTTTTTTTGGTAATAAATATTAATCTGAGAATGATTGGCAATTAATATTTCGGCATTCTCTTTTTGCGGAAGTGCATTTAAATCTTTTAGGAATTGATAAAAAGTAGTTTCATGAAGTACTTTGTAATGCTGTCTGTTTGTAAATAAAGTCAATACATTTAGCGAAAGCATTAACAGAACAAGAAGAATAACAAACCGCTTACTAAAATTTGAGGGAAACAATCCAAAAACAACAAATAGAAAATATGGGAAAGAGAACAGTAACATCGAATACTGAACAACTGGACTGATTAGCATTGAATATCCCAAACCAATTGTTAGCGGAAGCAAAAACCAAATAATGCTAACCTTATAAAAAACAGTTAACTTTTTTGAATAACTAAATAATAAAGAAATCACAAAAGTAAAAGCAACGAGGATGTAAATAATTGGTGAGAAATGAAAAATATACTTAACGTAATTGAGTACAAAATAAAGCGTCGGTTTCCTCAACCAACCACTCAAACCTCCTTGTCCTAGTTGGTCGAAGAATATAGAAAGGTGAGGAATGTAAAGAACAAAAATTAAAATTCCTGCTATAATATATTTTACCCGCTGTGCTTTTGAAATGATAAAAACACCGGTAATTCCAACTATAAAAGCAAACAGTAAACTGAAATGATGATTGTAAGCACTTAGGGCTGATAAAAGAATATAACCTAGCCAATTTTTCCA
>WFNC01000052.1 GCA_015488785.1 Flavobacteriales bacterium
ATCATATCCCCATTGGGAGATGCAGTGTGCCTCGTCTATTGCAATTAGGTTGACCTGCATTCGCTTAAATCGCTCAATGAAAAGGTCTTGTTTTAATCGTTCGGGGGAAACGTACAGAAATTTGACTTTACCGTAAATACAATTATCCAATAATCGGTCGATTTCTCTTTTGGTTAAACTACTTGTTATGGCTATTGCCTTTATCCCTCTTTTCTTCAAATTATCGACTTGATCGTGCATAAGAGCAATCAAAGGGGAAACAACAACGCATATCCCTTCTTTTGCCAGTGCAGGAACTTGAAAACAGATGGATTTTCCGCCTCCCGTAGGCAATAAACCGAGGGTATCGTAACCGTCCAAAACACTTTGGATAATATCTTCCTGTACGTCTCTAAAAGAGTCGAAGCCCCAGTATTTTTTTAGTATGTTGTGAATAGATGTTTGCACAGATACCAAAAGTACGAAAAAAAGAGGTTTAATTTTTTCTTGTGTCAATAAGTAAAGTGTTTCAAGTCCGCGTTTGGATGCATAGCCTAAGCTCTGATTATTAAAAAATACCTAAATTGAAAAAGAAAATAATCTAATTTCACTTTCGTTCTCAAGCTGTTTATAACCCCTTTAAAAAAAACATTTCCATAGCGGGTGCTATGCAAAGTTTTTTTTTCATTGTCTAAGAAAACTAAAATTCACTTTCTATCCGCCGATTTCACTCGCCTTTAGATTTGCATCAGATTGATATAGGTAAAATTATTCATTAATTTTGTATTCAATTTTCAAATAAAAAGAGGGAGGTGAACTTTGTGACTCGCTATACTGAAATGTATATCTAACGTATTAGTCCTCCCTCTTTATTTTAAACCGATTACAATGACCAGATAGAATTTTAAACACCTTATTTAATAAAGGTTTTAGTCCACGTAATCACAATTATAAATAATTATGAACAAAAGTAAAGAAAAAAAAGAAGTAATTGGAATTGATGTCAGTAAATCAAAACTGGATATCACTGTTCACACAACACAAGTTTACTTTAAGTGTGAAAACAACAAAAAGGGTATCAATAAAATGATAAAGGATATCTATAAGCAAAGTAGTTTTAACCAAGAAAATATTCTTTTTGTATTTGAGAATACAGGGATATATTCATATGAATTAGCCGCTATATTGAATGAAAAAGAAATCCCTTTCACGATGGTTTCGGGACTTGAGGTTAAACGTTCATTGGGAATAGTGAGAGGTAAAAGTGATAAGGCAGATTCAAAGTCAATAGCCTTATATGGTTACCAAAGAAGAGAAGAATTGAAACCTTCTATAATGCCGTCAAAAAATGTAGAGAAACTACAGAAGCTATTGAATTTAAGGAGGAAGTTAGAGAAACATTTAGCAGGTCATAAAAGCTACACAAAAGAGCTTAAATCAGTACTAAACAAAAAGGAACATAAGGTTATATTCGAAGAAACAGAGAAGCAGATGAAAGCATTAAAAACCTCAATAAAAAACATTGAAAAGGAAATGTTTGATATAATAAAATCAGATGAAAATATAAATAAGAACTATAAACTAATGACCTCAATTAAAGGAGTTGGTAAAATTACAAGTATGCTTGTAATCGTCTGTACAGCTAATTTCACCAAGTTTGATAACCATCGTCAACTTGCCTCATATTGCGGTATAGCACCGTTTGAACACTCTTCAGGAAGTAGTGTTAGGGGAAAGACAAAAGTTAGTAATTTGGCATATAAGGAGCTTAAAAGTGTATTAACGATGGCCGCTCTGTCAGCAATACAACATAATAACGAAATTAGGCTATACTATGAAAGAAGAATAAAAGAAGGAAAGAACAAGATGAGTACACTTAACATTGTTAGAAACAAATTATTATCAAGGATGTTTTCTGTTGTAAAGAGAGGAACTCCGTATGTTGATTTAACTAAATATGCTGCATAGGTATAAACGTATTCAAAACATATTTTTTTTGAATACTACCCCTCGGCTGTCGGGGCGAGTCCCGACTCCCCGAAGGGTCGCCGAAGGCATTGTGCAAGAGGTGTTATTTTTTTAACAAAATAATTTACGTTTTGCTTGTTTTAATCATAGAATACGTTAGGGATAGAACGGCGTGTTTGAACTCCTTTTGTGTTGTTGCACTTATGCAACACAAAAGAGTGAGTAGTGATAGCCCGACCCATTTCTGCAAAACAAATGTTTCGCAGTAGCGATATGTTTGTTTTGTAGAAATGGGGAACGCCCAAATTAATAAACAGCTTATATTCTTCGTAAATAAACTCTATTGTTAAAAACTATTTCTTTTTTTGCTGTTACGAACTTTTTAACTTGCGAGCCGAATAAAACACAATCATTATGACAAGGAAAATCTTACTATTTTTAACC